>JAAZAP010000119.1 GCA_012514255.1 Bacteroidales bacterium
TGATAATACCCGGACGCGTGCAAACGGCCATCTCCCTTCATGCACTGACAGCAGCAGGCAGAGAACACGGGAAGATGGACGATGGCCAGAGAGGAGGCGTGACACCCGGGAAGGCAGCACGGCAGATCATCAGGGGACTGTCACGGAAAAGGAGAGAGATACTCGTCGGCAGCAGTGAGCTGTTGATGCTATGGATAAGAAAATATTTGCCTGCCCTCTTTTTCAGGATAGCGGGGAAGATCAAACCAATGTAAATGAATAATGAAGATCAAAGGTTACATTATCAGCGGAATACAACAGATGGGCGTGGGGGTTTATGACCTCACCGAAGCATGGGAATGGTATATCAGGGCGTTCGGGATGGATTGCCGCATCTTCGAGGATGAGGCTGAGGCAAGGCTGATGCTTCCATATACCGGCGGCGAGCCGCGGAGCAGGCATGCCGTGCTGGCGATGAACCTGCAGAGCGGAGGCGGATTCGAGGTCTGGCAGCACAAAGGAAAGGAACCGGAATACCGCAACCGTGAGACCAGGCTCGGCGACCTGGGCATCTTTGCCTGCAAGATGAAGGTGAAGGATGTGGACGCAGCATGGAGATACTGGACCGACAACGGCGTAGAGGTGCTGGGCAAACCTGAAGCTGACCCCTCGGGAAAAAAGAATTTCTTCCTCAAAGACCCCTTCGGGAACCTGTTTCATATAGTGGGCGCCACAGACTGGTTCATGAACCTGAAAAAAATCTCGGGAGGAGCATATGGCGCTGTTATAGGCGTATCTGACATAGACAGGACCCTGGGCCTCTATTCAGATATCCTCGGTTATGACCGGGTGGTGTATGACATCACCGGGACCTTTGACGATCTGAAAAGCATCCCTGGCGGCGACGGACAGTTCAGGCGCATGCTGCTGGCACCGTCAAGACCCTTCCACGGCGGATTCAATCCTGTCTACGGACAGAGTGTCATTGAACTTGTCCAGGCAATTGACCGTCAAGCCACCAGGATCTTCGAGGGCAGGCTATGGGGTGACCCGGGGTTCATCCACCTCTGCTATGACATCAGCGGCATGGACAATCTGCGCAGGTACTGCAGTGAGGCCGGTTTCCCCTTTACAGTGGACAGCATGCAGAGTCATAAGGGCGACAGTTTTGATATGGGCGAGGCAGCAGGATTCTTTGCCTACACTGAAGATCCGGACGGCACCCTCATTGAGTTCGTGGAAACCCATAAAGTACCGATAATAAAGAAACTCGGGTGGTATCTTGACATGCGCCGCCGTGACCCGAACAGGCCACTGCCATCATGGATGATCAAATCATTGCGCTTCTCGCGCGTTACCCCCGGGAAAAAATAGCCGCAACTCGTCCTGCCAGACCACAAGACCACAAGACCACAAGACCACAAGACCACAAGACCACAAGACCGCACGACCGCAAGACCGCAGGACTATGTTTTCTGCCCGCCTACTGCCGACTGCCGACTGCCGACTGATCTTGCGCCTCCCTCATCACCCGCATGACGTTTCCGCCCCATATTTTGGCAATTTCATCGCGACTATATCCACGGCGGATAAGTTCTTTGGTGATGTTCTTCATCATGGAGACATCAGGGCAATCTTCCAGTCCTCCGCCACCATCAAAGTCTGAGCCTATGCCCACGTGATCAATGCCTATAACATCTATCACATGCTGTATATGGTTCACTGCATCAGCAACGGTGGCAAGCCTGACATACTTCTTCTTCAGCTCTGAAAACTCCATCCAGCGCTGTTCCTGCTGCTCATCGGTAACCTCTGGCCCCATGGTCCTCCACCGCTCCCTGAGCTCCTTTACCTTCTCCTCATATTCGGGATTGGGAGCCGGTTGCCTGAGATAGTCGCTCAGGATGCATATCTGGATCACTCCGCCATTCTCTTTGAGAGCCTGCAGCATCTCATCATCAAGGTTACGCGGGCTTTCACAAAGAGCCCTGCATGACGAGTGCGAGGCTATCACCGGGGCCTCTGACAGGGCCAGCACATCATAGAACGACTCATCAGAAA
>JAAZAP010000120.1 GCA_012514255.1 Bacteroidales bacterium
GATTGAGAGAGGCATGATCATTCAGCGGCCTGATGCGGTAAGGCCTTTTAAGAACCTGGTTCTTAAGGAGGGATCATTTGTGGGGTACAAGGCAATAATGGACCTGACTGAGCCGATTGTTTTTGAAGAGTATGCCGGGATTGGTGGCTTCTGCCAGATCTGGACTCACCAGACCACAACGCTCATTCCTCCGTGTCCCGAGAACAAGGGACCGGTAACGCTTAAGCGCAATTCGATTTGTTATTCCGGGGTGATAGTCTCACCCGGGATTACCATAGGCGAGAATGCCCGTGTGGGCGCCTGCTCACTGGTAAACAAGGATGTAGAACCGGACGCCTTCGTAGGAGGTGTACCCGCCAAACCGATAAACATAGATAAAACAACTTAGACTGCGTATCAGGCAGGATGGAAGGATTAAGGCAAAAAACCACAAAGGGTATTTTCTGGTCATTTCTTGATTATTTCGGGGTTTATCTGGTGAAGTTTGCATTCACCATAGTGATTGCCCGTACTCTCTCTCCTGATGATTATGGCCTTATGGGAATGATTGTGATTTTCATTGCCATTGGGCAGACCCTTATGCAGAGCGGATTCTCAATGGCTCTGATACAAAAGAGGGAACACAATGAAGAGGACTTCTTCACCGCTTTCTGGTTCAATATTCTGGTTGCGGTCATTGTATACCTGATTCTTTTTTTTGGTGCCGGGGCCATTGCCGGGTTCTTTGGGAGAGAGATCCTTGTGGCCATTACCAGGGTAGCAGCCACAGGAATTATTATCAATTCTCTCTGTTCTGTTCAGGTAGCCATTCTGACAAAAAGGATGGACTTCAGGAAGCTTACCTGGATACACCTGCTGAGTGCTCTGATATCGGGCATAACAGGGTTGCTCATGGCACTCAAAGGATATGAGGTCTGGGCGCTTGTATTTCAGACTCTTTCCGGAAATGTGATCTACCTTGCCGGCCTGTGGTTTTCAACAAGGTGGAAACCCCGGTTAGTTTTTGACTACAGGAGATTCAGATCCCTTTTTAATTTTGGATATAAAGTGCTGTTGCAGGGTCTGACTGATGTCATATTTACAAAAAGCTACTATCCGCTTATAGGTAAGTTCTTCCCTGTTTCACAACTGGGGTTTTATACGAATGCCAACAGATTTCATGAAATTTTTGTACGCCAGACCTCATACTCTGCCAGCCGGGTAGTGTTTCCTGCTTTTGCCACAATACAGGATGACAGAGAAAGGTTCAGAAATAACTACATCAGGTCTTTTAATCTCCTGACCTTCCTGATGTTTCTCGGATCACTTATCCTGATAATAACAAGCCGGCCTTTCATCTCTGTCGCTTTGACCGCAAAATGGCTGCCTTCGGTACCTTTTATGCAGCTTTTCTTTATTGATGGTTTTTTTCTGCCATTGTTGATATTCAACATAAATACACTCTACTCTACGGGGCGCGGGGGAGCCTCACTTAGGATTGATATTCTGAGAAAAGCCCTGATACTTATAAGTATTATTGTTTTGTTCAGATATGGTATTGAGGCACTTATCGCCGGGCAGGTGTTTTCAACCATGGTCTCAATGATTTATTCGGCACTGGCACTGGGGAAAATTCACGATATCAGTTATCGCCTGATTTTTATCCCGTTGTTAAAGCTTTTCATCATTTCCGGCTTATCGTTTGCGTTGAGTTCATTAATTGAGGCAGGAGTTGCAGGATATGACTGGATAGAATTACTTCTCAAGGTTACTGTTGTGCCTTTGTTCTTTGTGGCTCTTGCATGGTTGACTGGCATACACGGTATAAGGGAGCTCAGAGACTTTATGCATAACTTCATGTCGGGAGCGTTACGGAGTAAACGTAGTTAGATCAGTGTTTATCAGAGTCTGATGGAGAGAAACCTGGTATTAAGATGGTTTGTCGGCTGGCCCGATCTTCTCAAATACCTTGGGCTGATATCAGTTACCCTGGCAGTAACATATTATGCCCCTGTGTCTATCAGAGTTATATGGTATGTGATCCTGCTTACAGCTTATTTTTTTTCACGAAATGAACCACTCTGGCTGGCACTTTTCCTGTCAACTTCAGATGGCTTCTTCGGATTTTTTGGTCTTTATGAGGCAACAATCCCTCTGTTACCCGGTCTCCCGGCAGTTGAACTTTTACAGTTTTATGTTTTGATAACGATATTCAAAGCAGCCGGCAGAGGCGTCAAACCTGTGTTGTTTTATAACAGGTACCTGGAGATCCTTCTCATGTTCATGATATTTAGTGTTGTATGGGGACAGATGATGGGTCTTACCGGAGGGCTGAATGTCTATTTTCGTGTGGTGAAGGGTATTATCCCGATGTTGTTGTTTTATTCCATTCCCAGGTTATTTACTGATCAGGGTATGTATGAGAGGTTTTTCAGAATAGTGTTTGTGGTAGTGCTCCTGGCGTTTGCTGCACAGTTATTTGCTTTGTTTACCGGGATGTCAACCATGGAGGCTGGCGGAATAGCCATCGAAGAAGAAAAGGATAGAGATGAATTCCGTGTGTTTTATAATGCCAGCAGCACCCTGTTGGGGTTGTTCGGAGCCTTGTTTATACTCAACAGAGGGGGTTCCAGTCCTCATAGCCGACTGCTGCCTTTCGCTGTTCTTCTTGCTTCTATGGCAATGGCATTGCTGTCGGCAACACGTGGCTGGATTATAAGTTTCAGCTTTATTATAGTTCTGTCTGTAATTCTTACGAACGTAATACGTGTCAAAAGGAATTTCAGGATTGTTATCATTGCCCTGCCGCTTATAATCTGGGCCCTCTCCATTCCGGTAATCAGTAACCAGATAGATTATGCACGTGAACGTCTTGAGACAATGGAAGCTATTTCAGAAGGCGACCTAACAGCCCGGGGAACGTTGCAGCGACTTGATTACAGGAGCCAGAGAACTCTTGGCGGATGGATGGAAAACCCCATCTTTGGATGGGGACTGTCTGACAAAGGATATGATTACCTTGATGATCATGTCGGGAATCAAAGTATCCTGGCTCTTTACGGAGTGGCAGGATTCCTGCTTCTCAACGGTTTCCTGGTCTGGTTTATTTACATGATCATGGGTGTATATTTCAGATTACCAGCCAAACATCCATACAGGGGCGGACTGGTAGTATTTGTGATTTTCCTGCTGGGATGGTTCTTTATTCACTCTACCAGCGGACAGCAGTTCAGTTTCTCGGGGATACCGGAGAAGATTATTCCGCAGGCTGTCTTTTTCAGTTTCGGAGCGCTTCAGTATAATAAGGCATTAAATTATCTAAATGGGAAAAAAGTTTGAAAGAGCACTTCTGCTCTGCCCGGCACAGTATTCGCTCAGCAACTCCCTGCGGGAGATTTTAGGCTACCTGGCTGAAGAGGTCAAACATTCCGATATCCGTTCAGCCATCACCGGAAGGACTATGAAGTTCAACAGCCAGGCATTCCGGTTGCCGCATGGATTAAGAGGGAAGTGGGAAAAACATTTCCTGGAGAAGGTAAATAAGATGATCCTCAGGCAGGTTGAAGAATACAATCCTGACCTGGTGATAATATACAATTCCCTTTATATGATCCCTGAGACATGCCGGTCTGTCAGCAGCAGAGCCAGGCTTGTTTTTTTTATGGGTGACTCTCCCTTTTACACTCCCCAGAACAACTACTATCTCTCCTGCCTGCCTCATGCTGACCTGATCCTGTCTCCTGATTCGCACTGGCAGCATCAGCTGGTAACCATGGGTCTGGAGAGGACGGTCTATTTTGTGCCGGGGGTAGACAGATCCTCCTATTTCAGGTTGTCTTCTGACGGAGGTTCTGCAGGTGAGGAGAGAGCCGGTGTATTGTATGTCGGTTCCAGTTATCTGAACTCATGGGGGTATAAGAAAGCCCTGCTTATGAGCGGCTTTACCCGGTTCAATTTCCGGCTCTATGGCAACAGTGCATGGAGGAGGTGGTTTCCGTTCTTCCCGGAACTTGAAAGGTTTTTTTCAGAGAGAGGATTTATTCCACAGCCAGAGATGAACAGGATGTACAACAGTGCTTCATTTATCCCCGTTGACGGGAATCCGGGCATCATTAACGGCGTCCACCTTCGTATGTTCGAGGCACTGGCAGCCGGCGCCCTCCCACTTATCGAGTACCGTAATGATGTCGACAGCCTCCTTTTTCGGGGATTCAGGGAGGAACTACCTCTGATACGTGATTACAGTAAGGCCGGTGATATTGTTGATTATTTCCTGAAAAACGAAAGAGAACGATATGATCTTGTTATCAGGATGGATGAATTCCTCGCAAAGGAATACAGTCATGAACAGAATGCTTTGAGATTGGCTGATGCGCTTGGCAGGTAATGGGTAAGATGAATTACAAAGTATGCCTTGTTCATTACACTTCAGCTCCGGGAGGGATTGAGCTTCTTATGCCGGAGATTATCAGAATGTTCCCGGAGGGCACATTTTCCGTATTTGTAATAAGGCCACCCGGGGATAAAGATTATAATGTGTATAACGGAGTCCCTGCAGAGGTATTCCGTGGATCTGAGAATAACCTGGCAGCAGCCTGGAGGTTGTGGCGGTATGCATGTAAACGGAGGCACACAGTTTTCCACGGATTCAATACAGGGCCTTTTTTTTTGCTTGTACTTCGGCTGGCAGGAGTAAAGAGGGCGGTCTATTCCGTCAGAGGAACCCTGCACTACACCGGCCTGCTTCAGAAGACTTTGAGAAAGCTGGCATGGCGCGCTGCTCTCAGCAGCAGATACAGAATACTTGCCAATTCCGGTTACAGCCGTGATGTCTTCATGAAATTTATGGCCCCGTTTAAACCTCATATCGATGTCCTTTACAACCCTGTCGGTTCATCACGTATAAAACCGGCACCCGAAATGGCAGCCAGGGAGAGCCTGAACATCATTTATACCGGGAGGCTTGCTGATGGCAAGAACCTTTTCCGGTGGATCGAAATGGCAGTCGCAATTCACAGTTACAGGAGTGATGCTATGTTTTTTCTTTTTGGCGACGGTCCCCTTCGAAAGGAACTGGAAGAGTATTGCAGATCTTTTGGGGCAGAAGGTTATATCCGTTTTATGGGCTTTGTGTCCGACCTGTCAGAGGCATACGGCCGGGCAGACCTGATGATGTTCCTATCTGAGGCCGAGTCATTCGGGAATGTTGTGGTTGAGAGTATCCTGTCCGGGGTTCCGGTTATTGCTTCTGCCATACCGTCTGTACGGGAGATATTTCAGGACTTCCCTCAGTTCCTTGTCCCGGAAGGGCCAGGCATGGAACAGGTGATAATTGACAGAATTGCAGGAATCGATGAATTGAGAGAAGCTGTTCCCCTGGCTTCACAACAGTTCAGTAAGCGATTTTCTCTCGAACAGCATGTACATGGTTTATGTTCAGCTTATGACAGCCTAAGCCAGCCTGAGACTGATATCCTATTATCACAGGACAGATGAAAATCAACTTTCTGGCAGAGATACCCCTCAACCGGCAGGAAAAGGAATCCCGGAAACTGTTTGCCGATACTCCTGACTTCAGTATCCATCTCAGGGGAGACGACTATGAGTTTATGGCCTGGGGTGATCCGATATTCGATGACCGGTTTTTACATTCTTTGCCTTTAAAACGTAACATCTGGTTCATTGCTGAAAATCTGGCCGGTCATTATTTTTTCATTTTCAATGACTTTAAGAAAAATGAGATAGCGTTTGGCACTTCTCCTTTCAGTGTCCCTTCCGTATATTACTGCGTTAAAGGGAATAGTATCATTCTTTCAGACAATGTTTATACAATTGCCAGGCATCACGGGTTCAAATCTGTGTCAGCCCGGTTCCTTATTGAAACACTTCTTTTTAATTATCCTCTTTTCAACTCCAGCCTGGTTGAAGGTATATTCCTGCTTGATTCATGTTCAGCGCTTGTTGCCGGACACAGCAGTTACCGGATCGTCAGGCACACTGCTCCGGAAGAATGGTTCGCCAATGATCCTGTTTCATGGAGGAAGAGCATTCCGGTGATGACAGATATTTTTCTGAGTGCGATTGAGAAGTATCTGCCCAAAGAGCACTATCTGACTGCTTTAACAGGCGGTTTTGACAGCAGAACACTTGCTGCTGCAGGATTGTTTCATGGCAGGACCTTTTCGGGTTACTGCTTCGGATCAGCCATGGAAGGGGATCTGTGCATTGCCGCGGAGATCTCCTCGAAGGCTGAAATACCCTTTACTGCGGTGCTGCTTGACGGTGACTACGTTCGGCATGATAGTCTTGAAGCCGGAAAGGAATTTATTGTAAGCTCTTCCGGTACAGGCACTTTCTCGCGGGCCCACTATATTCATGCTGCGTCACTGCTCGGACGTGAAGCACGGTACCTGATTACAGGAAACTTCGGAAGTGAGGTTTTAAGAGCAGTACATTCTCCGGGGGTTATGATCTCCCCTCTGTTATACCAGGCGTTTCAAGCCAGGGGTCCGGAACAGGTAATGGCATCCCTGAAAAGAAATCCGCTCATACGATTTATAGCAGGAGATGCAGTTGAAAATGAGCTGCGGAGAATTGAAGAGGATATCTCTGGACTGCCCTGCTTTGACCAGAGATATTTGGGACTGGGAAGGAACATGCAGCTTTATCTGTTCATTTTCGAAGAGACTTTCAGGAAATATTTTGGGTCTGAGATAGCGGGGCAATGGAACCGGCTTATCAACAGGACTCCTTTCCTGGACAGGCATTTTCTTAAAGAGCTCCTTTCAACGGGTCTGGCAGGGGTACATTCCAGATTCATGGAGAGGCTTCCCGGGAGGAGATACAAGGGGCAGATTCTCTATGCCTCAGTCATTAACAGGGCTGCTCCGCAGTTCGGAACGTATGTCACAGACAAAGGTTACCGGCCGGATGATCTGCTCACCCTTACAGGTAAAGCCAGGATGCTGACAGGGTGGCTAAAGAAAAGAGTATCCGGGGGCATGCACTCACCGGCTGATCCGATGGCAGTACATGAGGCATGGAAGCATAATCGTGCCTGGTATGAGAGCCTGCCCGTCGGTGATGATCTCTTCAACAAACGTGAAATTGATCAGCTTCGCGGGCCCGGGTTCAGCAATGAGAAGGCGAGGCTTTACAGCCTTATCTTTGCAGCAGATTATCTAAGACATTTATAAATACCTGATGGACAAAATTTATCTGCTTACTGATTACAAGGGCCGGTTCGGTTCGAAACACGGCGATTCTCCATACCGATCGGGAATGGATCCGGAATTACTCCGTCAATCATTTTTTGATACCGGGTATGAACTGGTTTTTATTACCCTCAGTAAGGTTGATCCCGGTGATGGCAGCTGGAAGGGACGGCAAGTTCTGTATACATCATCAGAGGATAAAGGCCTGACATATAAGGAGTTCATAGAGGACGTCATTCTTTCTCTCGAATATGCAGGAGCAGAGGTGATTCCCGGCTACCGGTATCTCAGGGCCAACAACAACAAAGTATTCATGGAACTGCTTCGGGTCATGCTGCCTGATCAAGCCGGGGGCAATCTTAAGTCGGCCTGTTTCGGAGCCCTGGAAGAGCTTACAGCTTCTTCAGGGGTAAACTATCCGGTGATTGTGAAAGGATCCTATGGGGCCATGGGTCGTAACGTATTTCTTGCCCGTTCATATGAGGAGCTAAGAAGAATTGTCAAGCACAAAATTGTAACTCCGGTGACATTTCAGTTCAGACTTAAGGAGTATCTGAGAATGCTTCGTCATAAGGGTTATAAACGTGACTCTTTTTACAGGGGAGAGTTTGTGGTTCAGGAATATATCACTGGCCTGAAGAATGACTGGAAGATATACTATTTTGGTGACAGGGCATACGTCTTCAACAGGCCTGTGTTTCCGAAAAGAGAGTTCAGGGCCAGCGGTGGTGGGTATGACAATTACAGCTATGGTCTTGAGGCACGTGCCCCGGAGGGGATGCTTGATTTCGGCTGGAAGATATTCAGGGCTCTGGATGTTCCGTGTGTCTCAATGGATGTTGCATGGGACGGTGAACGGTTTTACCTGCTTGAGTTCCAGTGTGTCTATTTCGGTACGGCCGGGATTCTCAGGAAGTACTCAAAGGTTTTCTTCCAGAGGAATAATGGGCAATGGCAGGCAGCTGACAACGAGGGTGGCATTGAAAAAACATATGCTTACGGTATTGCATGGTATCTAAGGAAGGAAAGCTGAGGGTATTGTTTATCTCAAGCGGCAGGATGGGGGATGTTGGTTACGTGGTCAGAAACCAGGGAGAATCACTGATCCGTCACGGCATTGATTTAGATTACCTCACCATTTCTCCGGGACTGAAAGGTTATATCGGGGCTGTCAGGCAGATTCGCCGGAGAGTACGGGCCGGGGATTATAGTCTTGTACACGCTCATTACAGCCTGAGTGCTTTTGCCGCCTCCATGGCAGGAAGGTTTCCCCTGGTGGTTTCGCTTATGGGGTCAGATGCCTGGCAGGGGGTCTTTATGCGTCTGATGATCAGGTTTCTCTCTGCTGTGAGATGGAAGGCTGTAATAGTCAAGACCAGGGAGATGAAAAGAAGGCTGAGGCTTGAAAAGGCACATATTATCCCCAACGGAGTGGATACTGAAAGGTTCACACCAGGCGACAGGGATGAGGCAAGGCAACAGTTGGGCTTCAGCCTGACCAGGAAGGTGATAGTGTTTATTGCCGGCAGAAACCGTCCCGAGAAAAATTATCCTCTCGCACAGGAGGCTGTGGCGATGCTGAATAATGATTACGTTGACCTGCTCTATGTTCACAGCACTGAAAGCAGTACAATTCCCTGTTATCTGAATGCCGCTGACCTGCTTTTGCTTACGTCTGACAGGGAGGGAGGGGTAAATGTAATCAAGGAGGCTATGGCCTGCAACTGTCCTTTCGTAGCTACCGATGTGGGTGATATCAGAGAAATCGCAGGCGAGACGGAAGGATGTTTCATTACAGATCACAACAGCGCACAGATTGCTGAGACTGTCAGGCAGATACTGAAAACAAGCGCCAGAAGTGAGGGCAGGAAGAGAATATTGGAACTGGGCCTTGATTCCGGATCGATTGCAACGAGAATATCAGATTTATACAAATCAATACTACAGGAATACTACAGGTGAAACTGCTTACAGACGGAGAGATACCACTGCCGCAATGGGAGGCGTTTGTCAGGGAGAACAGCAGATCATCTCCTTTTCAGACCCCCGCTTATTTCGATTTCTTCAATTCTGTCAGGGGGATGGCTGCCAGGGCTTTTGCCGTGGTTGATGACGCAGGGATAAGATCACTTGCGGTTGTGACATATCAGAAGGAAAAAGGGTTGAAAGGATACTTCTCTCGCAGGGCTATAGTCTATGGCGGGATCCTTTATGACGATGAAACTCCCCATGCCGCTGACATGCTGCTTAAGGCAGTTGTCAGTGATGCGGACAGAAAATCTATTTATACTGAGGTAAGAAACCTTTCAGATTATAGGGACTTAAGGGAATTATTTAAAGAGAATGGTTTTGAATACATCCCTTATCTGAATTTCAGGATTGATACCGGTAACCGTGAAGAGATGTTCCGCAGGATAAGCACTTCCAGACAACGCCAGATAAAGAAAGCCGGGAGAATGTCCGTCACCTGCGGTGAGGCAGCCGGCACGGAGGAGGTGTTGCAGTTTTATGTGATGTTGCGACGACTGTATCGCGAAAAGCTTCACAAGCCGCTACCGGCCGAGGACTTTTTTATGGAGTTCTACAGGAGAAACCTGGGGAAATATCTTCTGGTAAGGCATGACACAAAGATCATAGGCGGAATTATGTGCCCGGTTCTGGATGGTCGTGCACTGTATGAGTTTTATATCAGTGGAATGGATGAGTCATTACCGGACCATTATCCGAGTGTGATGGCTACATGGTGTGCAATGGAATACGCCTGCAATAACGGAATAGGCCTGTTTGACATGATGGGTGCAGGCCGGGCTGGAGAGCATTACGGAGTAAGGGATTTTAAGGCCCGATTCGGCGGAGCGATGGTTGAATACGGACGGTTTTTAAGAGTCAGCCGGCCCGCGCTTTACAGGTTGGGAAAGACCGGTCTTTTGATAATGAAAAATGCCGGATTATGAGAGTATTAATTGATATCGGCCATCCGGGTCACGTTCATTTATTCAGGAATTTTGCCTGTATCTTTATCCGGAAGGGTCACAATGTGCTCTTCACAATCCGCAAGAAGGAGTTTGAAACTGACCTGATTGAAACTGAGGGACTGCCCTACAGGTCACTTGGGCCTCACTATTCAACAGCCCCGGGAAAAATCTGGGGATTGTTCAGGTACAACATTAAAGTCCTGTTTATCAGTCTCAGGTTCAGGCCTGATGTTTACCTGAGCCATGGTTCGCTTTACACACTGCTGTCAGCACTTATACTGAGGAAGCCTAACATCGCTCTTGAAGATACTGGAAATCCGGAACAGGTAAGGCTCTATTTACCGTTCACGAAGGCTGTGCTTACTGCTGAATCATTTCCCTTTGATTATGGAAAGAAGCAGGTACGCTATAACGGCTATCATGAACTGGCATACCTGCATCCTTCTTATTTTAAGCCTGATGCAAGGGTGTTAAAGGAGCTTGGGTTACCAGAAGGTGCTGTCTTCTCTGTTGTCCGTTTTGTGGCATGGAGTGCCAGTCATGACAGGCAGTTGTCAGGCCTGACAACTGAACAGAAGATCAGAATAGTCAGACACCTGGGGAATCGTGGTCCCTTGTTCATCAGCTCTGAATCAGAACTGCCCGCCGAACTGGAAAAATTCAGGTTTCCGCTTGGGCCTGAAAAGATCCATCATACGCTGGCTTTCGCCTCCCTTTTTGTAGGAGAGGGAGCCACAATGGCATCGGAATGTGCGCTCCTCGGTACGCCGGCTATTTATATAAATTCTGTAATTCCCGACCTTGTGGCTGAACAGGAAAGGGAGTACGGAATAATATCTTCATTTACGGGTTTTGAGGGAGTTATCGGAAAAGCTGATGAGTTGCTTGACCGGCCTCACCTGAAATCCGAAACAAAAATCCGAAGTGAACGTTTAATCAACAGTAAATGTGATGTAACGGCCTTCCTTGTCAGGTTTATTGAGGAGTGGCCGAATAGCTTCAATAAAACAGGAATACAGGAACACGGTTGACCCTGAATGTCGAAGGATGAAAGTGACAAGGAATTGTTTAATATTAGTTTTACTGCTCAGTATCAGCGGAATAACTACAGCTGAGAATCGCTATTTCAGATCCATTCCCGATTCTGTCTATACATACTCGTATAACAGGGATAATTCGGAATATGAGCTCGCATCAATCACTTATAACTACTACCAGAACGGAATACTTGACAGTACAGTAACCACATCCACAGAACGGATCCCGGTATCTAAAACAGTAAATATCTATAATGAAGGTTTGCCGTCCAGTGTCTGGACTTACAAAGCGGAGGGACAGAACTGGCTTGCAACACAGAAACAGGAAATGTTTTATGATAATTACAGGCGTCTTGCCTCCAGGGTAGTGACTGTGTGGAGAACAGACCACTGGGAGAATCTGAATACTTTTACCTACTTCTATGACCATCATAGTAACCTTAAAGTATACCATCGCGACTATTGGCAAAACAATACCTGGACTGATTTTTCAACAGACAGTCTCTTCTATGATCACCGCAGTTTCCTGACTGAACGCACTGCATGGCTCACATCAACGAATCAATATTATACAAGGATGCTTTATGAAAATACCGCCACCGGTTTAAAACTGTCTCAGACCAGGCAGGATTACCTGGATACCGATTGGGTGAATAAGGCAAAGACCAGATATATCTATAACGGATGTGGAACGCTGACAAATACTTACGGAGAAATATGGTTAAACGGGAACTGGGAGCCTGACTCCAGGACTGATATCTATTACCACCATGAACTGCTCCCGGGAAGACGAAGAGTTCCGGTCTGCCATAACGGTCATACCCTGTACATTCATGTCTCTCAGCTGGCCAACCACCTTGCCCATGGAGACTGCCCGGGCGAGTGTTACGACCCGGATGATGACACTGAAGCACCGCCCCACCCGTCAGACAGAGGCAGGAGGATTCCTTTCACTGTTTTTCCAAATCCTGCCACTGACTATATCACAATAAGAATGGAAGATCAGGAATGCCCGGTGTCAGGAATAGAACTTATGGATTACTATGGCAGACCTGTCAGGAAAATTGCCACAGACGGAGAGGAAGTGATTACCATTGATCTTGGATCACTAAGAAGTGGCAGCTATATATTGAGAATTATCTCAGATACTGTTTACAGTACGATTATTTCCAGGAAATGACCTCCGGGTCAGATCAGATATTATGGATTTCACGTTGGATACCCTGAAGAGTCTTCTCGGGACACTTAAGGATTCGGGGTATACATTCAGAACAATCAAAGATATTACAGGTGACAGGGTCATGGTGTCCGGCCGGTCTGTCATACTCAGGCATGATATTGACAAATATCCTCAGAATGCCCTTGCCTGTGCTGCTATGGAAACGACTATGGGCATAACCGGCACCTATTATTTCAGGGTCATTCCCGGCTGTTATGACAGACGGATAATTCAGGAGATTTCATCACTGGGCCATGAAATCGGATATCACTATGAGGATCTTGATATGGTCTCAAAGAGAAAAGAAACCGTCCGGCGAAGAAATGATTGCGAGTACCATGAGTATCTTGCAGGCGAGGCATTTAATAGTTTTCGCAAAAATCTTGAAATACTGCGTGATATTGCGCCGGTCACCACTGCCTGTATGCACGGAAGTCCAACAAGTCGTTATGACAGCAGGTTAATATGGAAATACTATGATTATAGTAATGCCGGGATAATCTGTGAGCCCTATTTTGATATTTCTCTCGAAGATATCCTTTATCTCACAGATACAGGAAGGAGATGGGATGGAACTGCGGTGTCAATCAGGGACAGGATATATGACAGAGACACAGGGTTTTATAGTGGGTGGATCAGAAAACCTGTCCCGGGAAGTGCAATGGCTGCCAATGAAACAGCTATGGCATTAAATAACAGATTAAGATTCAGGAATACAGGGGAGATTATCATTAACCTTGCTAGTCCCCTTTTCCCTGAAAGGCTGATGCTAACGATTCATCCACAGCGCTGGAATTCAGGGGCATGTGGGTGGATCCGGGAGCTTGTCGGTCAGAATATTAAAAATGTAGCTAAATTTTTCCTAAGAGGGATACAGAACTATACATATCAGGAAAATCCTTGATTGTAGGTTTTTCCCGTGACTGATATAAATAGTCACATGTCACTAATGAGAATTAGAAAAAGGTTGCTTCTTCAGAGGCAACCTTTTTATTTTATTATTGGTCACATATTATAAACAGCTCTGATACGTTGTAATATATCGGATAAACCTTGATAACATGGAGTCTAAAATAATTAGTAACAGAAAAATGAACAGAACCATGAAACTTCTGTTCAGGATCATCTTTCTGGCTGGTTTTATACTAGGTGTTTTCAATCAATCGATTGTTGCACAATGTACTATCGTGGGAACCTCTGGTTCCGGCCAGCTGCTTGCAAGTACTTGTGCACCGGCAACGACCGTAGTCTACTATGACTTTTATTTTAACATAATGCCACCCAATCCTACCTACAGGGTACAGTTTATCTGGGGTGACGGAAACACCACCAATGTTTATCCTGCTGTTCAGTCAAGGATTGTTGGAGGTGTAACATCCTATTATTTAAGAGTTGAATTATCCCATACATACCCGGCCGACGGGTTGTGCGAATATGAAGTACTGATTCAGATAATCGATAACGGGTCAGCATGCCTCGATTCAAGGCAGGTTCAGCTTGTAGGCAACTGGCATCAGGATGATATTGCCATTGCCAATGGTTTCATTGACATTACGCCTGAAGAAGAGCACGTTTGTGAAGGATTGCCTTTACTTGATTTTCAGTTTACCGATGCGACCCATTTTTCATGTAATATCCAGGATAACCCGACAGCACAGAAACCCAATCATACAAACAGACATGAGCAGTTTATCTACGGTACAGATCCGCTTGCCGGTCAGGGAATCCCTAACCTTTACATCAAGGTGGGAACGGCACAGACTGTGGTCTATCTTACCGATAATGACGGCAATCCCATAACTGGCCCTTGGGATGTTGACCCGGTGACGGGTGCAACCGTTACCCCATATAACACTCAGAGTGACTATTTTGAGGGGCCGATAGTTGAGATCCCGGTAGACCCGGTCACCGGGACCTATTCTCTGAATAACACCTATCCCATCTCATTTGACGGGGTGGGAACGGTAACAGGAGACCAGTTTGAGGTTACGGTCCGCAACTGGAACGTATGTAATCCCTGGAACGGCAGCCAAACCAATCCAAATGCCGGGGACGCCAATACGGATGATGCAATTATCCTGATTGTTGACGGCCCTCTGGCCGATGCCGGTCCTGATGCCAATGTTTGCGCCGGTGATCCCTTTAATACCGATGGTATCCTTGTTGACGGCACCTCCTCACTCTGGACCACCATGGGGGACGGAACCTTCACCAATGCATCCAGTGCGGGCAATGCCAACTACAATGCAGGCTCCAATGATCTGGCCACAGGTTATGTTGATCTAGTGCTGCATGCCTATGCAACAGGCATGTGTCCCGAGCATACTGATACGATGCGACTGACGTTCGACCCCCTGCCGGATATCCCGGTAATATCTGTATCTGCCGGTGCGAACGATTTTTGTGACGATGATGCAACCTCAATAACCCTGATGTCTACTCCCTCGCCCAATGGCAGTTATTTATGGCGGAGAAACGGCTCTTCCACAGGTGTCACCACCCAGACCATAACACTAAATGATTACACCCAGGCAGGTGACTATACTGTTACAGTATATGGTACCACCCCGCTGGCATGTCCGAGAACATCTTTGCCTTATGAGGTTAACATCGGTCGGCCTGCCACGGTGAGTGCAGGACCGGATCAGACCATCTGTTCCAACACCCCGGCTTCGCTCTCCGGAACACGGGGAGGTTCAGCTACATCAACCACCTGGACAACCTCCGGGTCTGGTACCTTCGGCAATGCCGGCAGCCTGTCAACAACCTATACGCCCAGCGCTGCGGATATCACAGCCGGGACCGTTACTCTCAGGCTTGCAACAAATGATCCGGACGGGCCCTGTCCGGCAGTTTTTGATGAACTGGTACTAACAATCATCAGGGCTCCTCAGGTTTATGCCGGCGCCGATGCAGCCACCTGTCAGGATACCCCTTACACTGTCAATGATGCCACAGCCTCTGACTACCTGACGCTGACATGGACAGAAAACGGTGCAGGATCAATCACTTCAGGCCAGGGGTCGCTCACCCCGACCTATACTCCCGACGCAGCCGAGGCAAATACAACTGTCACTCTCACTCTGACGGCAACGGGCAATTCGCCCTGCGCGAGCGTTTCAGACACAAAAACCCTTTGGGTTGACCGCGCGCCCGTTGCCACCGTGGGTCCGGTACAGGAGATATGCAACAATACATCCGCAAGCCTTTCTGGCAACTCACCTGCTTCAGGCACCTTTGGCGAATGGACATTCATAAATAACCTGGTATGGCAGGAGACTTTTTCCGAAAGTCCGCAGTATGCCACCTCGGGAGCAGAATGGACCACTTCAGGCATCTCCCCCGACGACAATACCTACTTCAGAGTTGAATCCGGAAGAATGGTTGGAAGAGATCTTGATGCCGAAGCAGTATGGCGGTCAGATCCCATACCTATTGCCTCTGTGTCACCCGTTGAGGTGAGCGTTTATCTCCAGGAGTCAGGCACAATGGAAAGCAATGACTATATAAGAGTATATTACAGCATTAACGGCGGGGCAGAATACCTCTTTTCAACCAATGGCAATAACACTGGAAATTTTGGAAGCAGGACTGCCTCTGTAACCAATCTCTCGGGTAACAATCTCAGGATAATTATCAGATGCAGAAATAATGATCAAGCCGAATATCATTTGTTTGACAATATTGTTGTCAGGCAGGTCACGGCGCAGAGCGAACCGACAATCACAACCATTACCAGTCCCACATCGGCCGTGTCAGGACTATGGCAGGGTGACAACCTTTTCAGATGGTCTGTCTTTTCAAATCATGGTGGATGTGATTCCGCATCCGCGATATATACAATCAGGAGGGATATCTCTCCGGCAGCTGCCAGTGCAGGGCCGTCACAGTCATTTTGCGAAACAAGCAGCACGGTTTTGGCTGCCAATACCGCCACCAATGGCGGAACGGGTACCTGGTCGCTGGTAAGCGGGTCAGGCACTGTGGCCGAACCAAATAATCCCCTCTCAGCTGTTTCCGGGCTGGGGTACGGTGCGAACATATTCAGATGGACCATAACCAGTGAGCTGGGAATCTGTTCCCCCACGAACAGCACTGTAACAATAACCAGGAACCGCAATCCGATAGACCTGAGCGGCAATGTGACCATTGTGAAGAACCCTGTCTGTTACAATGAGCCAGGGCAGTTACAGATCACAGGCACTGAGGCAGATGTAAAATATTATCTGCGGACCGCCGGCGTTGACGGTGCATATGTACAGGGTAACGGGGGAACGATAACCCTGACCACTCCTCCCCTTACTTCCGCCACCACCTATGAGATACATGCAATAAAGGATATCACCGGGTGTGAGATAATCTTCGGGTCTTATACAATAAATGTAAATCCGGAGTTCAGCCTGGCACAACTGTATGCAAGTCATAACATCTGTGCCGGCGCAACCACAACGATATCTGTTGTGCTTACCGGTGGAACCGGTTCGTATACTATTGTCTGGAATGACGGTTCTGATCATACCATTAATAATTACGTAAGCGGGACTGACATTACTGTCGGCCCCTATCCGACCGGTACGACCACCATATCACTGGTATCGGTCAGGGATCATAACCTTTGTGAGCCGACCAGTCTTGGTACACCCATTGGCATAACCGTAGGGTCAACACCTACTGAGGCCACCCTCACCGGGACCGGCGATGCGTGCGTGGGAGCAGCCAGCTCACTCACATTTACCGTCACGGACGGAGTACCCCCCTATGATATTATTATAAATGGTGTAACCTACCTCGATCGTGTCTCAGGCAGCACCATTGATCTCGGAGCGCTTCCCGTTGGGGTTTACACATATACACTCACCTCTGTAATTGATGACTGCGGTAATCCGGTTCCCGCGGCAGGGCTGCCACCAGCTTACTCATTCAGCATTAATGAGATTCCGTCGGCAGCCGGAACCATAAATAGCTCTCCCGTAATCTGTAATGACGGAACTACTGATATTGCTCTTAATTCTACGGTTCCATCGTCTTCATATGAATGGACGGTTTCATCATCACCTGCCACATCATGGACAACCGGCAAGGCGCCTGCAGGCGGCACAGGTGGAATGGGAACTGTTATCTCACAGAACCTTGAACATGATAGTTACATACCTGTAACTGTAACCTATACAATTACTCCTACTGGTCCTGCCCCGACTAATTGTGTTGGTCTGCCTGTTACGAGGCAGGTAATTGTCAATCCGGTTGCCAGGATAGCAAACAAGACAGCTGATATCTGCAGTGGCGGCACATTCACTGTCACACCGTCGAACGGCGGCACAGAGATAGTTCCTTCGGGCACCACCTACACATGGAGTGCACCGGTAATATCACCGGCAGGATCAATCACCGGAGGCAGCGCACAGCCGACCGGTCAGACAAGCATCAGCCAGGCGCTGATCAACACCACCAATGCTTCTGCCACGGCAACCTACACAGTAACACCACAGTCAGGCACCTGCACCGGTCCGACCTTCACGGTGACGGTTACAGTGAATCCGGTTCCTTCGATATCCAATAAAACTGCAACAATCTGCAGCGGCGGTACATTTACAGTCACGCCGGCTA
>JAAZAP010000121.1 GCA_012514255.1 Bacteroidales bacterium
AGCGGCAGAAGTTGAGCTGATAATGGCCAATCCTGTCTGCCCCGGTAAGTATGTAATAATCGTATCAGGCGATGTTGCTGCGGTGAAGGCTTCTGTGAACGCAGGAAGGGAATCGGGATCTGTTTTTATAATAGAGTCACAGGTCATACCAAACATCCATGAAGATGTATGTCCTGCAATTACAGCGACCGCTGATTATGGCACCATAAAAGCTATCGGCAGCCTCGAATCAATGAGTGCACTTCAGTGCATATTGGCAGGTGACATCATTGCCAAGGCGGCCCAGGTCTCCCTCATAGAGATCCGCATTGCGCGGGGCCTGGGAGGGAAAAGCTTCGTTATCTTTACGGGAGATACTGCAAGCGTTAAACAGGCTCTCAATGCATGCATGAAAGAATTGGCCGAAGAAGGGTCCATCACAAGTTCTATAGTGATACCAAACCCACATCCGTCACTCATCCAGTTTCTTTTGTGATCAGACTTGCTCAATCAAATATTGCGAACGGAAGTGATCAGATGGCAGCAGTAAGCATCCTCAACAACATTATCGGACCTGTAATGCCCGGTTGTTCCAGCTCTCACACAGCCGGGCCTTATCATATTGCAAAATTGTTTCGCACCATTTTGGGAGAACTTCCAAAGAAAACGGTATTTATGATCGAGCCCGGGTCGTCGCTATCCTGCTCTTATCATGAACAAGGAAGTGACCTTGCCATGATAATGGGACTTCTCGATCTTCCAATAACAGATCCCAGATTTAAAAGTGCCTTTGAAATATCCCCGGATTTTGGCACGGATATTACTTTTGAGGTAAAGAGCTTTGAAGGAGCTATACACCCAAACAGCATCAAGATCGTCTCACAACTGAAAGACGGGAAGACAGTGACCGCGGTTGCAGATTCTACCGGAGGGGGTTCATTCCTTTTCCGGAGTATAAATGATATCCAGGCAGCGTTTTCAGGAGATAAATATCATCTCGTGGTCTTATGTGAGAAAGGTGCGGAACAAAACGTAAGGACCATCAATTCAAATCTTGAATGTGCGATTGCCGCCGAAAAAGACAACGGATTTGGATTTCAATTCGACAGCAGATCCCCAATATCGGAAGAAATAATTCATAAAACCCAATGTGCTGAGGGTGTGACAGAGGTTTATTATATCCCTCCCATCTTTTTTCCAATATGCGGCAACCCAATATTCACTACCGCGGAAGAGATGCTCAGATATGCTTCAGAAAAGGGGATTGGCCTTGGGGATGCAGTGCTTGATTACGAATCATCTTTGCTCTCTATCCCCAAAGAAAAACTCAATAGTGAAATGGACAGGCGTCTCCAGGTGATGATCGAAGCGGTAAAGAGAGGATTTTCAGAAGATTGTCCTGGAATGTTTCTGTTGTCACCGACTGCACATAAAATATTCGAAGCAGAGAGAACAGGTAAATTGATCGCAGGAGGAATTCATGCAAGGGCATGTGCACGTGCTCTTGCTGCGATGCAGGTGAACAGCGGGCAGGGTATAGTTTGTGCAGCACCAACTGCCGGTTCTGCCGGGGTCCTACCCGGAGTAATGGTGACGTTACTGGAAGATCTGGATAAGACCTGGACCGATGTTGTTCGTGCAATGTGGGCAGCGGGAGGTGTGGGATTGATCCTTGCCTTAAGGGGTACCTTTGCCGCCGAAGTGTGTGGCTGTCAGGTGGAAATTGGCGCAGCAGGAGCGATGGGGGCTGCCGGTATAGTTGAAACAGCTGGTGGATCACCTGAACAGGCTGCTGATGCCGCTGCCATACTTTTCCACAATGCTATGGGACTGGTTTGTGACCTCGTGCAATCTATGGTAGAGATCCCTTGCCATTCAAGGAACGGGTCCTTTGCATCACAGGCTTTTATATGTGCTGACATGATATTGGGCGGTTACAAGAACTATATAAGCCTTGATGACACGATCGACTCGGTAGTAAGAGTCGGTCACATGCTTCCTCTCGAATTGAGATGTACATCTGCAGGGGGTATTTCAACGACTAAGTCTGCTCTAAACATACCAAGACTAAGGTAGTCG
>JAAZAP010000122.1 GCA_012514255.1 Bacteroidales bacterium
ATTAAAATCCGCTGTTTTACAATCTGAACATTAGTCTGAAATCAATTTGTATCTTTACTTTTCGTTCTGAAATAACCAGTATGAAAATTAGGTGTGATTTTCTTGTGATAGGGTCAGGCATAGCAGGACTCTCGTTTGCGCTCAAGGCCGCGGTCCATGGAAAGGTATGCGTAATTACGAAGGCAAAGATGGATGACTGCAGCACTAATTATGCCCAGGGAGGCATTGCTGCGGTGATGTATGAGCCTGACAACTTCGACAAGCACGTAAGGGATACGATGATTGCCGGCGCCGGATACTGTGATGAGGAGGTGGTGAAGATGGTTGTCAGCGAAGCTCCTGACCGCATCAGGGACATGATAGAGATGGGGGTGGATTTTGACAAGAAACCTGACGGCACGCTTGATATGGCGATGGAGGGAGGTCATACCGAGCACAGGATCCTGCACCATAAGGACTCCACCGGCACCGCCATTGAGACAGTACTGATAGAGAAGGTGAGGGACCACAAGAATATTCAGATCTTCGAGGATCATTTTGCCATTGATCTGCTGACCCAGCACAACCTGGGAGAATATGTCACCAGGGAGTGGACCAACATTGAATGTTACGGAGCCTATGTTGCTGATCTGGGTACCAGCAAGGTAAAGACTTTCCTTGCAAAGGTGACGGTGCTGGCCACCGGCGGGTGTGGAAATATCTATCTTACAACCACCAATCCTGAAGTTGCCACCGGTGACGGTGTTGCGATGGTCCACCGTGCCAATGGCAAGCTTGAGAACATGGAGTTCATCCAGTTCCATCCCACCTCGCTCTATGACCCCAATGTCAGACCCTCTTTCCTGATCACGGAGGCCCTCAGGGGCTTCGGCGCAGAGCTCCGCAACAGTGACGGAGAGAAATTCATGCCCAAATATCATGTCAGGGGATCACTTGCTCCCCGTGATGTGGTTGCCAGGGCCATTGACAACGAGATGAAGCTGCGGGGAGATGATTTTGTATGGCTGGACTGCACCCATCTTGACGGAGAGGAGGTCAGGTCTCACTTCCCGCATATATATGAGAAATGCATGTCCAAAGGTATTGACATTACAAAGGATATGATACCGGTTGTACCTGCAGCACATTATTCCTGTGGCGGGGTGAAGGTGGACAAGGACGGACGAAGCTCCATCGACAGGCTTTATGCCATCGGGGAAGTATCTTCCACGGGACTCCATGGGGCCAACAGGCTGGCCTCCAACTCACTCATAGAGGCAGCCGTTTATGCTCACAGGGCTGCGGAAGACGCCTCGGCCCGGATTGCAGAGCTCAGTTTCAAGGAAAAAATACCCCTGTGGAACTATCACGGCACCACCCACCTTGAGGAGATGATCCTGGTAACACAGAACTACAGGGAGATGCAGATGATCATGAGCAACTACGTGGGCATAGTCAGATCAGACCTCAGGCTGGCCCGGGCCAAGACCCGCCTGGAGATCATATACCAGGAGACAGAGGATCTATACCGCAGATCAACCCTCTCAAGACCCCTTATTGAGCTGCGTAACCTCATTGCCGCCGGCTACCTTGTTATAAAAATGGCCCAGAACAGACAGGAGAGCCTCGGCCTGCACTACTCCATTGACTACCCTGCAAGACCCGGAGCAGAATTCTAAACTGTTACAAATATGGATTATAACGAGACCCGCAACCCGGCTGAAGAAACAAGTGATTCTCCTTTCATGACTGCCCCCTTCAGGGGGAAGAATGCCTTCTGGAGATATTTTGTAGGAGTAGTTACACCATTCATTGCAGCCAACGTGATCGGAGCACTGCCTCTTGCCGCGGTAATCATAACCAGGACCCTTGAGGGTTCGCCCATGCCTCAGAAAGGCGGCATGCCTGACTTTGAGGCTATGGGGATAAACCTTAACGTTGGTTTTGTGCTTAACATTATTCCTTTCCTGTTGGGTTTGCTGACTATCATTCTCCTGGTCA
>JAAZAP010000123.1 GCA_012514255.1 Bacteroidales bacterium
CTCATGATGGAGAAGCAGCATAACCGCGGCCAGGACGGGGCAGGACTGGCAGGGATACGCATAGGCGCGAAGCCGGGGACGCGTTATATCCACCGTCAGCGCTCCAACTCGGCGAACCCGATAAAAGAGGTCTTTGACCGCATCTACCCGGAGATAGAGCAGAACCCCTGCGATGTGTGGCTCGGACACCTGCGCTATGGCACCTACGGGAACTACAATATCGATTACGTTCACCCCGTCACCCGCGAGAACAACTGGCGCTCCCGCAGCCTCGTCATGGCCGGCAACTTCAACCTGACCAACATGGAGGTGATCTTCAACCAGCTTCTCGAGATAGGCCAGAACCCGGTAGATTTCTCTGACACAATTACTATCCTTGAGAATGTCGGACACTTTCTTGATGAGGAAGTCGAGCGCCTCTACCGCATGCACAGGGAGCAGGGCCTCACCAAGCGCGAGATCTCCCCGATAATTGAGAAGGAGATCGATGTGGCAGGTGTTTTAAGGAGCGCCGCAAAGCGATGGGACGGCGGTTACGTCATGGCCGGCATGCTCGGTCATGGCGATGCGTTTGTGCTTCGCGATCCCGCCGGGATCAGACCTGCCTTCTGGTACGCCGATGACGAGGTGGTGGTGGCTGCCTCGGAACGACCGGTCATTCAGACGGTTTTTGATATAAGAACCGATAAGGTCAATGAGCTTGACCCGGGCAAGGCATTGATAATCAAAGCCTCCGGCGAACATTCATTGCAGGAGGTGCTTCCCGCAACGGCCCCGGCGAAATGCTCCTTTGAGAGGATCTATTTCTCGCGAGGAACGGACAAGCACATCTACCGCGAGCGCAAGAAACTGGGCGAGACCCTCACCGAACCGGTCCTTGCGGCAGTGAACAACGATCTGAAAAACACGGTCTTTTCATATATCCCCAACACAGCCGAAAGTGCATTCTACGGGCTGATAGAAGGTGTCGACAAGTGGCTTAACAATCGTAAGCGCCAGGCTATACTGAAGAAGAGTGATGCCATAACTGTTGCTGACTTCGAGCGCATTATGGATGTACGGCCCCGCATAGAGAAGATAGCGGTTAAGGATATCAAGCTTCGGACATTCATTACCGAGGATCGGAGCAGGGATGACCTTGTGGCTCACGTTTATGACGTCACCTACGGGATCATAAGGAGAGGGAAGGATAACCTGGTGGTCATTGACGATTCTATTGTACGCGGTACTACACTGAAGGAGAGTATTATACGCATTCTCGACAGGCTTGAGCCGGCAAAAATCGTTATTGTGTCATCCTCACCGCAGATACGCTACCCTGACTGTTACGGGATTGACATGGCGAAGCTGGGCGATTTCATCGCATTCCGTGCGGCTGTGGAGTTGTTGAAGCAGAGCGGTAGCGGGGAGGTGATCAGGAAAGTGCACTCCAAGGCGCTGGAAGAGCTGAAGAAGACTGATGCTGAGATGGTCAACGTGGTCAAGGAGATATATGTTCCATTCAGTGACAACGAGATCTCGAGGCAGATTGCGGTGATGCTGAAGACGCCGGAGATAAAGGCGGACCTGGAGATAGTGTTTCAATCTGTTGAGGGTTTGCACAAGGCCTGTCCGGGTCACACCGGCGACTGGTACTTTACCGGCAACTACCCCACACCCGGTGGTAACAGGGTGGTTAACAGGGCGTTTGTTAACTATCTTGATGGGATTAATGAAAGAGCGTATTAGCAGTCAGCAGTTGGCAGTACCAGTAGGCAGTCATATCAGGCAATAGGCAAGAGGCAATAGGCAATAGTGTTGACAACAGTAGATCGTAGAGCTTAAAGCATTGTAGAACTCACAGGCCTGCGGCCTGCTCTGACAGTAATGCTTTCAGCAGTCCCTCCCTGCGCAGCTTCAGAATGGCTCTCTTGTTCCAAAAAAGCTCTGAAGGCACAATAAAAACGGACCTTCAGACTTGAGACTTTTCGACCTTCAGACCTTTACTGCGAAATGTCAAAATCCTCCCTGTACGATGCCAGGTGACGGTTGATTTTCTCAATGTAGATGTCTCTCACAGTGATCATTATGCCGGTCTCCTCCACATTTCCGAAATGGTGGTTGATGAAGGTGCCGAAACATTTCATCGTGGGTGAGAGGTTCATATAGGCATTTATGAGCGGAGGGATGTTCTCACCCAGTTTTCGTACCTCCTGCCCGAGGATCTTCAAATCGTCCTTGAAATGCTTTCCGACAAAAATTCTTTCCATCTCCTCCCGGTTGATGTCTATGAATATAGGGTCATCCGGCACCGCCAGTCTGTCGGGATCAGGGAAGTATTTCAGCATGAAATAGAGGATCATATTGCGGGCCTGCACGTTGTAATGAGTGTACATTGTTACTTTCCCGAACAGGTATCGTATCTGCCTGTGGTCTATTATGATAGCTCCCAGTCCGTCCCACAGGTTGTCAAGGGAGAAGAGGCTCTTGCGGCCCATGGCGGCGCTCTGGTATTCCGGCCTGACGAATGATCGTCCCAGCTCCATGGTGTGCGGAAGAAATTTCTTAATGAATTTTTTCGAGAAGGTGAAGTAAGCTGATGAAGCGAACCGGTCTACGGTAAAATCCTTCTCCTTGTGTCCCGGAAAGATAAACCTGTATCCGCCGATTATCTCGCGGTTATCGGGATCCCATATTATAAGCTGTTTCTGGGGGTGCTCCGGATCGAGGTCGTACTCGTCGAGATCGAGCGATTTGCCCGTGCCGCCGCCGGCGTGCCTGAAGGTCAGTTCGCGGATACGGCCTAACTCATGCATGAGCAGCGGTGAGCTGTGGTGGTCGAAGATATATACCTCGTTGTTGGCGTTATTCGTCTTTCTCAGGTATCCTATCCTGGCAAGCTCGGCTGTCAGGTCTTCAACAGGAACAGCCTCACCCAGAGGTTCCTCATTACCGGTAACTATATCCTTATCCACGGAGAGATAAATTGAAGACTAAAAATAAGAAATATCATCAACCCGTTATATAACTTTTCGGCAAATTATATGTCTCGCTACGGACCATCTCAGTCCACTCCCTTGGGGTTTTTGACCTGTCGAAGGTCTGCCAGGGGATGGGCTTGCCGAAGTAAACTTCGATATCCTTGCCTTTCTGTCTGAACATCTCATCGACCAGGTAAAGCATTTCGATGTTCATTTTCAGCCCGATACGGGTCCTGAAGTTGGCGAAATTGTAGAAAAAACAACTGTTTCGCCCTGCGAAGTAACAGGGAACGACATCGCGCTGGTGCTGGACGGCCTTGACTATGAAGCTCTTCTGCCAGGGGAGGTCGGTGATCACCCCTTTGATCTTCCTTGAACATATCCCTGCGGGGAAGTTAAGGAGCTGGTAATCCGAGGCATAGGCCTCCTCCATCTGTCTGGCGGCATCGCGGCCGAAGGTGCCGATCTTGTTGACCGGGAGGAATATGCCCTTGTAGTTGTCGACGTACAGGAGGATGTCGTTGACGGGGAATTTTATTGCCGGGAAGTGTTTGGTGAGCTCGCTCATGAAGACCATTCCGTCGAGGCCGCCGAGGGGGTGGTTTGAGACGAAGATGTTTCTGCCGCCTTTGGGCAGGTTCTCCACACCGTGGGCACGGTAGCTGATGCCCATGAATCCGAGGGCGGCGTCGTTGAATTCGGCATCGTAAAGGTGGCCGAAGTTACGGAGGATCGTGTTTATATCATCCTGGTGGACGATACGTTTGAGGTACCGTACCACGAAGCCGGGGAGGAGCCTGCGGATCTTCGGGTTCTTGTCGGCCAGGATTTTCTCTACGTCTACCTGGAGTGGTTGCCTGGGTTGTTCCATAGTAAGCTGAATGCGGGTACAAAGATAGCACGACCGGTTACAATTCTTAATCGTCTACGACGATAATTGTGGTTGTGCCTGGTTCTACAATTCTTTATCGTCTACGATGATCTTTTGGGCATTTCATGGCTATGTACAATTCTTGATCGCCTACGGCGAATGGTTCCGCGTAGCGGATTAAGCATTGTATAGACCGCGCCCCTCATGCATAGTTGCTCGTAGAGCATTCAGATTTGTCACCTTCAACATTATGAGTTCTTATGGTGTTATATTTACCCGCGCAAAGCAGACAATAATGGATATTAAACTGAGAGACACCTTCATTAAAAAATGGAAAAAATATTTCGGCGATGCCGAACTGCCCATAACCTTCTATTACACAATGTCTGACACCAATGCCGAATGGGCCGAGAAGCCCCGGGGATGGAGCTGCATCATCTGTGAGCTGGCGAAAGTAAGAAAGGGCAGGTCGCTGATGTATAATGCCGAGAGAATAAGCTGCGGCGGAGGGAAGAGATACCTTGGCTATA
>JAAZAP010000124.1 GCA_012514255.1 Bacteroidales bacterium
AGCTGTGACCTCCTGAGAGCCATCCGTAAAAGTGCAAATTCCGAAATGACTGAACTATGATTAAACTGATCAAGGGTGACATTACGAAAATCCCGGCTGACGCCATAGTCAACGCGGCAAATTCGTCGCTTCTTGGCGGGGGAGGTGTTGACGGGGCAATTCACAGGGCCGGCGGTGAAGCTATCCTCAGAGAATGCAGGAAGATTGCTGAAAGGCAGGGTGGCTGTCCTCCGGGTGAGGCAGTGATAACTACGGCCGGAAAGTTACCGGCTAAATATGTTATCCATACCGTCGGGCCGGTATGGCATGGTGGCATGAAGAATGAAGATCAGCTGCTCTCAGATGCATACACCAATTCATTGAAACTTGCGGTTGAGAACGGGGTAAAAACAATAGCGTTTCCGAATATCAGCACCGGGGTCTACGGCTTTCCGAAAGAAAGGGCGGCCAGGTTAGCAATCGAAGCAGTCAGAAAGTTTCTGAAATCTGACAAGACAATCAGCGAAGTGATCTTCGTTTGTTTTGACCTGGAGAACTACGTAATATATGAGAGGCTGCTGAATGTCTGAGCATTGTTTTTTCATAAAATAATCACAGCGAAAAATTAAGGGAATTCTGAAGGAGGGAATTGAAAAATCCCCACATTTGGAGTCTGATCAAAACCTGTAGACAATGAGAAGCCCTGAAAGTTTAAGAAGGAAAATAGAGATGGAGGAAAGAAGTCCTGTGACAAAAGCGACTCCTTCCGGAACAGCAACAATAAAGGTGGGGGATGATTCAAACTCAAGTGAGATACTTGTGTTTACTTCTCTCTGTAATGTTTATAAAGTTCAGAAGAAGGAACTTACGGACAAAATACAGGCGCTTCAGAAGATTGATACCGAACCAGGGGAAAGACCAGTATATCTTACCGGAGAAAAGAGGTACAAGGGCTTTCTGATAGTGGCATTTGAAAATGGCAAGGTTGGGAAGATATCCATGGAAAGTTTTAAAACCGAGTACACAAGGAAAAAACTGAGGAATGCCTTCAATGGTGAATCTCGCCTTGTTTTTATTGAACTCATCGGGCATGATATTGACCTGGTTGTCATGAGCAGCATCAAAAAGGTTGTTTTGTTCAACACCTCTCTGATCAATGTGGTGGATAGCAGGACAACAAAGGGTGTTCAGGTGTTGAAACCCAAGGATGGCAGCGTGATGATAAGGGTTAACAGGCTTGAAAACACAAAACTGGCTGATCCTGAGTATTACCGAAGGAGTGATTCACTTAATGCAATCGGGTTTTATCTGAAGCCGGGAGATGAGATCTGATTACCGGCCGACTTCCTGCGGGCAATCTGACAGAGAGGAAGCCTCGCTTGCACTTCGCTGATGCCGTGTTTTGTTTCTCCGTATGCCCGGAACCAATGTTTCGCCGCGCAGAAAAAATTAAGCCTGCCACACCAGAAGGCGTGGACAGGCTTTTAATTATGTCGGGGTGATGTGACTCGAACACACGACCCCTACGTCCCGAACGTAGTACGCTACCAACTGCGCTACACCCCGATACGGCTTCATTATCCGCCAATCGTCGGAATAGGAGGCCTCCCTGAAAAAAATCAGGTTCGCAAAAATAATAAAATTTTCGTGCTGAAGGAACTTTTTGATTATTTAAGAGTCAGCTCGGCTATCTTACGATGCAGGTCGCTGCTGCTCACCGGTTTGGGCAGGTAGTCGGTGCATCCGGCATCAATGGCCCTGGTACGGTCATCGGGGAAAGCATATGCTGTTACCGCCACTATAGGTAGTTTCAGAAACGCCTCCTCAGTCCTTAGCCTGCGGGTGAGAGAGAGGCCATCCTCATCTCCTTTCAGAGAGATATCCATAAGCACCATGTCGAAGGTTCTCTCATGCAGCAGGTCCCATGCGTCTGCAGCGGACTCGGCCACTGCCGTGTCATACATACCGGCCAGCAGCTTGGTGAAGTAGAGCTGGCTGTGCGGATCGTCCTCCACAATGAGCACAGCTTTGCGTCTTGGTGATGACGGGTCCTTCATATCTTTTTTAATTTGTACGATGTAGATCCCAGTTTAATTTTCTCCCCGTGAAGCAGGGCAGTGTTCCAGTCTGTATTTCCATGTGCCATCCGGAACTTGTCTGCTCCGCTCATATCAATCTTTTTATCCTTCTCCCGCAAATGCCATGCCGCAGGTGCTGCCACCACCATATCGGCGCATGCTTTGTCAAGGGCCACCGGATCAGTTGAGGCCGCTATGCCTATGTCCGGCACCAGTGGAAGGTCATTGTGACCCCAGCAGTCGCAATCGGGTGAGACATCCATAATAAAGTTAATGTGCAGAGCCGGTTTGTCTTTCACAGCTGCGTATGAATACTCGGCTATTTTCTTGCTCAGGGTATCACCCTCGGAGCTCCATTGCACCCTGGCGGCGTCATACTGGCAGACAGCAATGCACTGACCGCAGCCGGTACACTTGTCGGTGTCAATGCATGCCTTTCTTTCCTCATCCAGGTGCACTGCATCATGTGCGCAGTTAATGACGCACAGGTTGCAGCCGGTACAGTTTTTCCTGCAGATGACGGGCGGGTTGCCGGAGTGTTGGAAGAGCTTCCCGCCCACCGAGGCGCATCCCATCCCCAGGTTCTTCAATGCACCGCCGAAACCGGTCTGTTCGTGCCCCTTGAAGTGATTCATCGAGATGATGATGTCAGCATCGGCTATGGCTGTGCCGATCATCGCCCTGAGCGTATATTCGAGGTTTACCTCTATCTCACGATAGTCAGTGCCCTTGACGCCGTCACCGATGATGACATGGCATCCCGCACCGAATGGATTATAACCGTTTTTGTATGCAGCTTCAAGATGGTCCGGAGCATTTGAACGCTCCCCGTGATACAGGGTGTTGCAGTCAGTCAGATAGGGTTTGCCTCCCTTTTCCCGGACCATGGATACTATCCTGGCGGCGAAATTTGGCCTCAGGTATGCCAGGTTGCCCGGCTCGCCGAAATGGATCTTTATGGCTGTCATCTTGCGGTTGAAATCAATCTTTTCAAATCCGGCAGCCCTGACCAGCCTTTCAAGCTTCTTCAGAAGATTGAGTGAGGGCGTGGCATGCAGATCGGTGAAATATACCTCAGAAGGTTCCATCTGATAATAAACGTTGGCCGTCAGACATTAAGTATGTCAATGATGTCTACCAGGTGCTGGTTGAGTCCCTTATGCTGCTTTATTGCTTTTCTGAAGGGCACGAGCACTATCTCATCGCTCTGCAGTCCTACCATAACGCTCTGCTGTCCGTCGAGCAGCGCTTCCACGGCGGCGTTACCCAGTCTGCTGGCATTG
>JAAZAP010000125.1 GCA_012514255.1 Bacteroidales bacterium
GCAGCTCTGACAGCTTGTCGGTTACCCGGGTCAGATAGGCGGCCTCGTTTCTTTTGCCACGGAAGGGTACAGGAGCAAGATAGGGGGCATCGGTCTCAAGGACTATATTGTTGATCCCTGCTGCAATGGCAGCTTCTCCCTGTCGTCCGTTACGGAAGGTAACCACTCCGCCGATGCCAATCATGAATCCCATCGCTGTCAAACGGTGTGCATCCTCAGCCCTGCCCGGGAAGGCATGAAAGATCCCCTTGACCCTGTCCGTGCCGAACTCTTTGATCACCTCAATTATCAGTGCGAGCGATTCCCTGGCGTGAATGATCACCGGCAGGTCATACTCTTCGGCCAGCTCGAGGTGACGCCTGAAAGATATGGTCTGCTCCTTAATGAATGTTTTATCCCAGTACAGGTCGATCCCTGTTTCGCCTATGCCGTAGTACCTGTGTCCACGCAATGCAGCCTCAACCGCAGCCAGCTCATCACGGTAATTCTCCTTTACCGAAGTGGGATGGAGAGCCATCATGGGCAGGCATAATTTCGGGTAGCGCTCTTCGGCTGCCAGCATGGGCGCAACCGACGATGAGTCTATATTGGGCATCATGATCCGGCTGATACCGGCAGCCAGTGATCTCTCAACCACCTCGTCGCGGTCAGCATCAAACTCAGGCAGGTATATATGGTTATGGGTGTCAATTATCTGCATGGCACAAATGTATATCATTTCAGGCATTAGGCAAGAAGCAATAGGTCAGTCAGCAGTCGGCAGTACCAGTCGGCAGTACCAGTCGGCAGTACCAGTCGGCAGTCGGCAGTACCAGTCAGCAGTGGGCAGTCTGTCAAAATAGTTGCTGACTGCAAACTGCAGATTGTGGACTTCTTGCTATTGTCGGGAATTTAGTATCTTTATTGTGTCTCGCTAATATTTCATAACATGTCATCTGTACCCCTTCATTACAAGATTGCTCTTGGCATGATACCCGGCGTGGGCGATATAACCGCCCGCAGGCTCGTGTCATACACCGGCAGCGTGGAAGCTGTCTTCAGAGAATCATTCCGCAACCTAACCCGTATCCCCGGAATAGGTGAGTCGCTCGCCTCTGCCATCGCCAGCCATGATTACCTCCCTGCTGCTGAGCGGGAGGCAGAGTTCGTCAGAAGAAACAGGATAAGGGTCTTCTTCTACCTCGACGATGATTATCCGGTACGCCTCGGTCAGTGCGAGGACTCGCCCGTAACCTTTTACATGCGCGGCAATGCCGACCTTGACACGCCGATGATCCTCAGCATTGTAGGGACACGTCATGCCACACAGCATGGCAGGGAGCTCTGCCAGAGGATAGTGGCGGGACTGGCTGATCACTTTCCTAAGCTGCTCATTATCAGCGGGCTGGCTTACGGGATTGATATAGCTGCTCATCGTGCAGCACTGGCTGCCGGTCTGCCCACAGTGGCTGTCCTGGGTCATGGACTGAAAACGGTCTATCCCTCGGTGCATACTGCCACAGCAAAGGAGATGCTCAACAACGGCGGGCTGGTGACCGACTTCACATCGCCGGTCCTTGCCGAGCGTAACAACTTCATCAGACGCAACCGCATCATTGCAGGCATCTCTGACGCCACGCTCATCATTGAGTCAGGGATAAAGGGAGGAGCGCTCATCACCGCTGACATCGCCGCATCTTACAATCGCGACGTCATGGCGGTGCCCGGCCGCCCCGGCGATGAGTGGTCGGCGGGCTGCAATGCGCTTATAAGGTGCAACAAGGCAGCCCTGGTTGAGAAATGCGGCGACATAGAATACCTGCTTGGCTGGAAACCGGCCGCCCTGGCCGCACCCAGGCAACCAACGCTTTTCACAGGCATAACCGATAATGAAAGGAAGATCTGCGAAGCCCTTAAGACGGAGGGCGGTCTGACAATAGACAGACTGTCGAGGATGCTGGAGATGCCTGTTTACAGGCTCTCAACCACTCTTCTGCAGATGGAGCTGGCGGGGATGTTAACCCCATGCCCCGGCAACGTGTACCGGTTGCGCGATCAATAGTGGAAGGTTCTGGCATACAGACAGATAATGACTGCTAAAAAGAGAGGGTGCCCTTTTGAGACACCCTCATGCGTGATCATGATGCAGATATCCGCATCATTATAAGATCTATTTGTATGGTTATACCAGGCCCTGGTCAACCATCGCATTGGCAACCTTCAGGAAGCCTGCAATGTTTGCACCCTTGACATAGTCTACATATCCGTCAGAACGCTTGCCGTACTTAACGCAGGCTGCATGTATATTGACCATGATTGAATGCAGCTTCTCATCAACCTCATCCTTGTTCCAGTTGAGCTTCATTGAGTTCTGCGTCATCTCAAGTCCTGATGTGGCAACTCCGCCAGCGTTAACTGCCTTGCCGGGAGCAAACGGAATATTATTCTTCTGGAACTCAGCGATAGCCTCAGGTGTGCAACCCATGTTCGATACCTCGGCAACAAGCATCACCTTGTTTGCGATCAGAGCCTGGGCGTCGGCGCCGTTAAGCTCGTTCTGAGTTGCGCACGGCAGTGCGATGTCTACTTTCACTTCCCACGGTTTCTTGCCCTTGACAAACTTCGAGCCGGCAAACTTCTTCGCATAAGGCTCAACAATATCCTGGTTCGATGCTCTCAGTTCAAGCATGTAATCAATCTTTTCTCCGCTGATGCCCGCGGGATCATGGACATAACCGTCAGGGCCGGAGATTGTAACCACTTTGGCACCAAGCTGCGTAGCCTTGAGAGCTGCACCCCATGCCACGTTGCCGAAACCTGAAATTGAAACCGTTTTGCCTTCGAGGGTGTCATTCTTTGTTGCCAGCATCTCCTTGACAAAATAGATACCGCCGAAGCCTGTTGCCTCAGGACGGACGAGTGAGCCGCCCCAATTCAGGCCCTTGCCTGTAAACACTCCGGTGTGCTCCTGAGCGAGTTTCTTGTACATGCCGTACATGAAACCGATCTCGCGCCCGCCAACACCTATGTCACCTGCGGGAACGTCGGTCTCAGGACCGATGTGCTTCCACAGTTCAAGTATGAACGACTGGCAGAAACGCATCACTTCGTTCTCTGACTTACCCTTGGGGTCGAAATCGGATCCGCCCTTGCCGCCTCCCATCGGGAGCGATGTGAGGGAGTTCTTGAATATCTGCTCGAAACCCAGGAACTTGAGGATAGAGAGGTTCACCGTAGGGTGGAAACGAATGCCGCCCTTGTAGGGACCGATGGCTCCGTTAAACTGCACCCTGTAGCCAAGGTTGACCTGAACATTGCCGTTGTCATCCATCCAGGGTACTTTAAAGGTGAATATGCGGTCAGGCTCAACCAGCCTCTGAAGTACGCCTGCCTTAGCAAATCTTGGGTTCTCATTGTAAACATCCTCGATTGTCTCAAGGACCTCCTTGACTGCCTGATGATACTCGGGTTCGCCGGGATGCTTCTTCTCAAGCTCAGCCAGAATCTCTTTTACTTTCATTTCAAAATATTTTTATGGTTTGTGATTTTGTAAGAATGACCAATTATTTCCCAAAGGTCATTGAACCTTCAATCAGGA
>JAAZAP010000126.1 GCA_012514255.1 Bacteroidales bacterium
GATATGGTACCCGAATGCTTCGCGGGGGTCAATGCCAAGCTGGGCGAAGACATTGTGCTGGCGTTTGATGCCCGCCACGGTCTCATCGATATCGGTCAGGATGGTTCCCTGGAGCAGGTATTTCGCTCCGCTTTCTCTTACTATGCGTCCGAATACTCTCTTGTAAAAGGTCTGGGTTATAGCTTCGCGTTTAAGCTCAGGATCGGTTATGCCGCGGAGTGCATCGAGGAACTCCTGCTGTGCGTCAATGATTTCCACCTTCACGCCCAATTTGCTGAAGACCCTGGCAACATCTTCGGCCTCGCCCTCGCGCATCAGTCCGTTCTGTATGAACACTGTCCTCAGCTTCTCCCCCAGGGCCATATGACCTATCATTGTAACAACCGAAGAGTCAACCCCTCCGGAGAGTGCGTTGATTGCCGTGCCGTCACCCACAGCAGCCCTGATTTCGTTTACCTTTTCAGCAATGAACTGTTCAGTGTTCAGATCCTGTGCTTTTATTTCCCTGGTCATCTTGAATATTTTTGGTTGATGTAAATATAATAAAAGCCATTTCGCCATGCGGCATGAAAATGCAGTAAGAAGTGATCCGGGTTCCAACCGGGGCCGGTAAAAACTTTGATAACTCATTTTCTGTGGCGTACATTTGATACATAATAAACAATAGCCTCAAATATAATTATATAAGAAGGTTCCCGAAAATCTCCGGTCAGAGTAGGGAGCAGAGGCCGAAAAACTCAAGAGTAGGCACATCTAAAATATCAACTATGAAACTGTTTACGTTGATGGTTGCGTTTCTCTTCCTGAGTCTCTCAGCCGTATATGCACAGCCGCAGCCTGACAAAGGCAATCTGCTGCCGGGGGTTACTTCCACTGCCAGCCTGGGAGGATCAACAGGGTCAGACCTCATGAGTCTTGGTGCCATGCGTTCCAAATAGGTCTCCGGCTCAAGTACCTAATAATAAGCAAAATATCAGGTCATTTGCCCTGCTTCCCAGAGGAGGGTATTTCGTCATGGATAATCTGGCGGCCGGGCTCGAAGCCATGTTTGCCAGGTCTTCGATGAAGCATGTAGCCAGTGAGGGCAGGATGACAGAGACAACTGCAGCTATTGGACCATGGATCAGGTATTATTATACACTTGAAAAGATTTATCCCTTTGCAGAGTTCGAATTAACGGCCGGAGAATCCGTCGAGAAAATTCCCACATCAGGTGGTGCCCCGGATTTGTACCGCTATTACCTGTTCAACACAGGGTTGTCATTGGGTGTGGCAGTTCCACTGGCTGATATGGTGACCTTTGATATTATGGCCGGATACATGAGGAGTTGTTGGAGAATGAATGCGACTACCGGGGAGATGGAGGCAGCAGAGATCGTTGTCAGGTACATCAATCCGGGCCCGTTTATCAGGATGGGGTTCACTGTATACCTGTAGTCCGGCTGACCGATCTGCCTGAAAGAAAAACCTGTTCTGCATGATCCGGAACCATTCTATCTCCGGATAAGGCAATTCTTTTAGCCCCTCTGTGGCAGGGATATGAAGCTTTTTTGCTACCTTA
>JAAZAP010000127.1 GCA_012514255.1 Bacteroidales bacterium
GGCAACCAGTATGCCATCCTTGACCAGATTGACGATTTTGAGAAGGAGATAGCCGGGAGCCGCACATTTGTTTTCTTTCATGAGCTGGAGCCTCTCTTTCGCATGGGGCTGATAAAGGGAGGCGATCTGGAGAATGCCGTTGTAATTCTTGAGCGCGAAGTGGAGCAGGAGGAGATTGACCGCATAGCACAAATGTTCAACAAACCAGGGATCACAGAGCATCATGCAGGCGTACTGAACAATACCAGACTAAGGTATCCCAATGAGCCTGCACGGCACAAGCTGCTTGACCTGATAGGTGACCTGGCGCTGGTAGGGCAACCAATCAAGGGCAAGGTGGTGGCAACACGTCCGGGACATTACTCCAATACCAGGATGGCACGGCTGATAAGGCAGCAGATCAAGAGACAGACTACCAAGAAGGAAATACCTCTTCTTGACACAACCAAGCCTGCCGTGATGGATATACAGCAGATAAAGAAGCTGCTCCCTCACCGCTTCCCCTTCCTGATGGTTGACAGGATACTGGAACTGACACCTAACCATGTGATCGGAATAAAAAACACCACGTATAACGAAGCCTTTTTTCAGGGCCATTTTGAACAGGAGCATGTGTTCCCGGGAGTTCTCCTTGTGGAGACAATGGCACAGATAGGAGGGATACTGGTGCTGAGCACGGTGGATGAACCTGAAAAATATTCGACCTATTTCCTGAAGATAGACAGGATGAAGTTCAAAAATAAGGTTATCCCGGGTGACACTATAGTGGTGAGAGCTGATCTTACCGAACCTATCAGAAGGCATATCGTGATCATGTATTGCCAGGCTTTTGTGGGTGAGAAGCTGGTTGCCGAGGGTGAGATGACAGCACAGGTTATTAAGAATAAATAGCATCATATGATTTCACCACTGGCACATATTGATCACGGGGCTCAGCTTGGCAAGGGCGTCACGGTTGAACCGTTTGCAAAAATCTACGGAGATGTTGTAATAGGAGAAGGCACATGGATTGGTGCCGGAGCGGTTATATATGACGGGGCCCGGATAGGGCGTAACTGCCGTATCTTCAACGGGGCGTCGATCTCTGCCATACCGCAGGACATGAAGTTCAGCGGCGAGGAGACCACCCTGGAGATAGGAGACAATACCACCGTCAGGGAGTTTGCCACCCTCAACAGGGGTACCCGTGCCAGAGGCCGGACAATCATCGGGAAGAATAACCTGCTGATGGCCTACGTGCATGTTGCTCACGATTGTGTTCTGGGGGACAATGTAATTATGGTTGCCTCTTCCGGCATTGCGGGGGAGGTGGAGCTGGGCGACTGGGTGACGCTGGGCGGAGGCTCAGTGGTGCATCAGTTCGTCCGTATAGGCAACCATGCATTTGTGGGTGGAGGAGCAAAGGTGCGCATGGACGTCCCCCCTTACATAAAGGCAGACAGGGAGCCCCTGGCATACATGGGTATCAACAGCGTTGGACTGGAGAGGAGGGGCTTTGCCAGGGAAAAGATCCGGGAACTGCATGAGATTTACAGGGCCTATTACAATATGGGCATGAACGGCAGCCAGGCATTGGAGTATATTGCTGCCACAATGGAACAAACTTCGGAACGCGATTATATTCTTCAGTTTATAAGGAGCTCTCAGAGGGGAGTCATCAGGGGGCGGTAAGCCCCTTTTTTGTTGCTCCCTGCCCCTGACCCC
>JAAZAP010000128.1 GCA_012514255.1 Bacteroidales bacterium
CAAACAACATTTTCCTGTCAGTGCTGATAACACATGATGATATGGCTCTGCAGACCCCGGCTCTGTATGAACAGGTACAGATCTATCCCTGGAAAGAGTTCGCGAGCCTGGTTGTCATGTCGGTTGTTTTCCTGATCATCATGGCATTAATATACCGCTGGAAGGATATCAGAAAGCTTTATGCAAGGATCATAGTACCCGTTGTGACCCCGGAGGTGTCAGATGCCGTAGATGCCGGTTGACCTGTCAAACCTGCATTCTCCCCATTTATCCCTGATCTCACCGATGATTGCACGGATCTCATCAATCTCAATTGAGGTGAGCAGCCTGAGGCGTGTTTCCCTGAAGCCGGGAAGGCCTTTAAAATAGTTTGAAAAGTGGCGGCGCATCTCAAATATTGCCGCTTTGCCTTCCTTATGTTCAAGCGATTTGTCAAGGTGCAGCAGCGCCAGATCTGCCTTTTCCTCTATCGTTGGTTCGGGAAGTATCTCCCCGGTATCGAGATAATGGCGTATCTCCCTGAATATCCATGGTCTCCCGAAGGTTGCCCTTCCTATCATGATACCGTCAACGCCATATCTGTCAAACATCGTGAGAGCTCTCTCCGGTCCGTTGACATCGCCGTTGCCAATGACCGGTATTTTCATCCTGGGGTTGTTCTTCACTTCCCCTATCAGGGTCCAGTCAGCCTCACCACGGTACATCTGTGCCCTGGTACGCCCATGAATGGTTATCCCGGCGATGCCTGTATCCTGTAGCTGCTCGGCAACCTCAATAATGATCTTGTTGTTCTCATCCCACCCGAGCCTTGTCTTGACCGTTACGGGAATCTTCACTGCTTTTACAATGGCAGTTGTCATTTCAATCATCAGAGGGACATTCTGCAGCATCCCGGCCCCGGCCCCGCGGGCTGCTATCTTCCTGACGGGACAACCGAAGTTAAGATCAATCAGGTCTGGTCCGGCTTCTTCAGCCCGGAGAGCGGCATCAACCATTGATTCAATGATATGTCCGTAGAGCTGTATCCCGATAGGACGCTCATAATCAAACAGATCAAGTTTCTTTAGGCTGCTGCGGCCATCCCTGATAAGACCGTCCGAGGAGATGAACTCGGTATACATGAAATCAGCACCGAACATCTTGCAGACATACCGGAACGAAGGATCAGTGATATCCTCCATGGGAGCCAGAAAGAGAGGGCGCTCCCTTAATATAGTGTTTCCCAGTTTCAATGACTGATTAATGGTTCTCCTCCTGGTCAGTCCCGAAAAGGGTGGGAGAGAGGTCTCTCCTGACCATCTCGTTCTTGCGGAAGACATAAACCACTCCGTACCTTTCGGCGCCAATCCTCTTCTCGTCTTCAGGCAGCGAAGAAAAACCGGCTTCGATCTCGTTCCAGAGAGTGGTTATCAGCTCATCCACTTCCCGGCGCATGTCCGAGGTTTTGTTTACGCACTCCGAAGCCCTTAGGTTGATGGTCTTATAATGATTCCGTGTCTCGAGAAATTTTTCATAACGTACCTTGACCACAGCAATTGTCGGATTGGTAACAGGACTGCTTCCCTTCCTGATCCTGTATTCCTCTCCGTCAATGATCCGTTTGCCCCATGCAACCAGTTCGTTCTCAGTAGTGAGCGAGGGGAGGGTGGCATCATCTGTAGCTATTCCGTAGAATGACCTGGTCTCCGGAGGCAGCTCACCCCTGACTATGGCCATGTTCATTACCCTGATAAAATGGGTTATGTATAACCTTGCTTTTCTTGCTGTCTCCTGGTTTCTTTTTGCCTTTTCAGTCTGGTTAACCAGGGTCTGACGCTGATGGCTGATTGAGTTTTCAAAAAGAGGCAATATAGCCTGAATCTTTACAAGAGTTTTCATTGAAAAGGCAAGCCTGAAAGGAGGTATCTCCTTGCTTATCTCAACGGCTCTCTTCAATGCTCTCAAACGTGCTGAATCAGTATTGGGAAGACGGCGATAGGGCATAAAAAGGTCTTAAAGAGCTTAGATAATATGCGAATATACATGCTTATTATAATTTAACAATGCCCTTCGCAATTAAAATGACTGATTTACTGGAAAAAGTCAGCAGCACTTGCTATATTAGCATACAGATATAAAATATTTGCAGATATGTTTGAAAAAGAAGTTTACATTAACCGCCGTCAAAGACTTAAGTCTCTGATGAACAATGGAATAGCGCTATTTATCGGGAATGTTGAATCACCGATGAACTACCCGGAAAATACCTATCACTGGAGACAGGACAGTGATTTCCTCTATTTTTTCGGTATTGACCTGCCGGGTCTGGTCGGCCTGATTGATTTCAATTCAGGTGACGAGGTTGTGTTTGGCAATGATTTTACAGTGGATGACATAGTTTGGATGGGCCCGCAGCCGACAGTGGCCGAGCTTGCATCCGGAGCGGGAGTAGGAATGACGAATCCGATGGCAAAACTTGCAGATATGGTACATGAGGCCCTGGACAAGGGCAGGGAGATACATTTCCTTCCTCCTTACCGGGCTGAAACAAAGATGACCCTGGGAGCTCTTCTCAGGGAGAATCCCTGCCAGATGAAGACCAGGGCTTCGGAACAGTTGATCAAATCAGTAGTTTCGCTAAGATCGATCAAGGAGGATATAGAGATTGCCGAGATAGAGAAGGCAGAGGATATTTCCTGCGAGATGGAGACCACGGCAATGCAGATGTGCAAGCCCGGTATGACGGAGCAGGAGATTTACGGTGTTCTGCAGGGCATTGCCTTCTCGCATGGAGCAGGGCCGGCCTATCCGATCATCCTTAGCATCAACGGGCAGACGCTGCATAATCATGTCCATGTGAATGTGCTCAGGGAAGGGAGGATGATGGTGACCGACTGCGGTGCAGAATCAAACATGCACTATTCTGCTGACCTGACACGGACCACACCTGTTGGAGGCAGGTTCAGCCAGCGCCAGAAGGAGATATATGAGATAGTGCTTAAAGCCAATACTGAAGCTATCAGGGCTGCCGGTCCGGGTATCTCCAACCTCGACCTGCATCTCAATGCCTGGAGGATAATTGCCTCAGGCCTTAAGGATCTCGGGTTCATGAAAGGTGACGTTGACGAAGCTGTTGCTGCCGGAGCCCCTGCTCTCTTCATGCCCCACGGACTGGGTCATATGATGGGACTTGATGTTCATGACATGGAAGCTCTCGGTGAGAATTATGTGGGTTACAATGATGAGGTCAAGCGCAGCACTCAGTTCGGGCTCCGGTCTCTTCGCTTTGCGTTGCCCTACAAACCGGGACATGTCTTTACCGTTGAGCCGGGAATCTACTTCATACCTGAGCTGGTAGCCAAATGGAAGAGTGACGGGCTTCACAGGGAATTCATTAACTATGACAGGGTGGAGAGTTATCTTGATTTCGGCGGAATCAGGATTGAGGATGATGTTTTGATTACCCCAACCGGTTCCAGGATGCTGGGCAAGACGGCACCAAAAACCGTGGAAGAGATTGAGGAAATCTGCAGGTAGGGCACTGCCCCATAGATAAATAGGCAATTGGATGATGTAGCGGCGGATCGGTGAGACCCGTCGCTACTTTTATGCATGTTCAATATGATTTATGATATTCCCGGTTCAGCCTGGCAATATTGAACAATTTGATCTGTTTGGGGCACTGTGCCTCACAGGCGCCAGTATTGGAGCAGCTACCGAATCCCTGTTTATCCATCTCGGCAATCATGGCCAGTACTCTCTCTTTTGCCTCGGGGCGGCCTTGTGGCAGGAGGGCATATTGTGACACCTTGGCCGAGACGAAGAGCATGGCCGAGGCATTCTTGCATGCCGCCACACAGGCTCCGCAGCCGATGCATACCGATGCATCAAAGGCAAGGTCGCTGTTATGCTTACGCACCGGCATGGTGTTTGCCTCAGGGGCCGCCCCTACAGCCACCGAGATAAAGCCACCTGCCTGCTGGATCCTGTCAAAGGCGGTGCGGTCAACCATCAGGTCTTTGATAACCGGGAACGACTTCGCCCGCCAGGGTTCAATGACAATGGTCTCCCCATCCCTGAAGTATCTCATTGAGAGGAGGCATGTAGTAAGACCTTTTACCGGGCCGTGAGGGTAGCCGTTGATGTACATCCCGCAGCTGCCACAGATACCTTCATGGCAGTCGTGCTCAAAGGTAACGGGCTCCTCGCTCCTGGCAATAAGAGTTTCATTGAGATAAGTAAGCATCTCTATAAAAGACATCTCGGGAGAAACCCCGTCAAGATCATAGGTGACAAATGATCCCCTGGAGAGGGCATCCTTCTGCTTCCATATTTTTAGCTTGAGCTTCATATCTTATCCTTGAAAGGTTTTACTACTTGTAACTTCTCTGTTTCAGTTCCACGAATTCAAATTTCAGCTCCTCTTTATGCAGTACCGGTGGCCGGTCTTCATTATATTCCCAAACGGCAACGTAAGCATATTCATCATCATTTCTCAGGGCCTCATGGTCAGGCGTCTGGCTCTCTTCCCTGAAGTGGGCACCGCATGACTCTTTCCTGTTCAGAGCGTCTGTGATCATCAGTTCTCCAAGCTCCAGGAAATCGGCAACCCTGCCTGCCTTCTCCAGCTCCTGGTTCAGCTCATCAGTCTTGCCCGGCACAAGCAGGTCCTTCCAGAACTCTTCCCTCAGTTCGCGGATCATTCCGAGAGCTTCTGTCAGGCCCTCTTCGTTTCGTGTCATGCCGCAATGGTCCCACATGATCTTGCCGAGTCTCTTGTGGAACGTTGTCGGGGTCTGCTTTCCTCTCACGGAGAGCAGTTTATTGATCTTCTCCACTGTTCTGGTTTCAGCTTCTTGAAATTCAGGTAAATCAGTTTTGATCTTTGGCGTTTTGATCTCTGAAGCAAGATAATTGCTTATTGTGTAGGGCAATATGAAATAGCCATCGCCGGCACCCTGCATCAGGGAACTAGCTCCCAGTCTATTTGCGCCGTGGTCTGAGAAATTTGATTCGCCAACAGCGAAGAGGCCCGGGATGGTTGTCATCAGCTCATAGCTGACCCAGAGACCTCCCATAGTGTAATGGCCAGCCGGGTAGATTCTCATCGGTTCAGTATAGGAGTCTATTCCCGTGATATCCTTGTACATATCGAAGAGGTTACCATACTTCTCTTCGATAGCCTTTTTACCCTGTTTTTTTATCGCATCGCGAAAATCAAGGTTCACTGCCAGTCCTGTGGGGCCCACCCCGTATCCCGCATCGCATCTCTCCTTGGCAGCCCGTGAGGCCACGTCGCGAGGCACCAGGTTGCCAAAGGCAGGGTAACGGCGTTCAAGATAGTAATCGCGATCTTCTTCGGGTATCTCATTGGCGGGCCGTTTGTCCCCCTTGTTTTTAGGTACCCATACGCGACCGTCATTACGAAGTGATTCTGACATCAGGGTCAGCTTGCTCTGGAACTCATTCATCTGGGGGACGCTGGAGGGGTGTATCTGGACGAAGCTGGGGTTGGCAAAAGCGGCCCCTCTCTTGTAGGCGCTCCAGGCTGCAGATGCATTTGAGTTGACAGCCAGGGTGGAGAGATAATAGATGGTGCCATAACCGCCCGTGGCAAGAACAACTGCGTGTGCCGAGTGTCTCTCTATCTCGCCGGTGAGCAGGTTCCTGGTGATAATTCCCCTTGCCTTTCCGTCAACTACCACCAGGTCAAGCATCTCACGGCGGGGATACATGGTTATGGTCCCTTCTTTTATCTGCCTGACGAGTGATGAGTAGGCTCCCAGCAGTACCTGCTGCCCTGTCTGACCCCTGGAATAAAATGTACGTGATACCTGTACACCGCCGAAAGAGCGCGTAGTCAGCGTGCCGCCGTATTCACGCGCAAAAGGAACCCCGATGGCAGTGAAGTGATCAATGACCTGGTTGCTGACTTCAGCTATCCTGTACACATTGGCTTCACGCGCCCTGAAGTCGCCCCCCTTGATGACGTCATAGAACAGCTGGTATACACTGTCACCATCATTTTTGTAGTTTTTGGCAGCATTGATACCGCCCTGGGCTGCCACTGAGTGGGCCCGGCGTGGTGTATCCTGGTAACAGAAGACCTTTACATTGTATCCCAGCTCACCCAGAGCCGACGCAGCCGGGGCGCCTGAGATACCCGTTCCCACAACAATGATTTCAAGCTTTTTCTTGTTGGCAGGACTGACCAGCCTTGCATTTTCCTTGTAATGTGTCCACTTATCCTGCAGCGGACCTTCAGGGATCTTTGAGTCGAGAGTTATCATAATTATGGTTGCTTCAGATTATTTGAAAAGCCAGATTGCAAGAGGTATGATGGCAAATCCTGCCGGAAGAGCTATCGCATAGATAAGTGAGATCACCCTGATGACCGGTTTCCAGAACTCGTTTGACCAGCCCAGGGTTTGGAAAGCCGACTGCAGGGCGTGATAGAGGTGTAATCCGAGAATCAGGAAACACACCCAGTAAAGGATCACATAACCCGGAACCGCAAAGAGGCGGTATGCAACAGCATAGAAGTTCTCCGGATCGCCTTCAACCAGTCCCAGCTTGATGAAGTAAAAGTTGAAAAAGTGGATTACCAGAAAGATTAAAACCGAACCACCAGTCCAGATCATGAATTTCGAGAAGGCTGAGGTTTCGGATCTGTTCCTGACAGCATACCTTACCGGCCTGGAGAGCCAGTTCTGTATCTGAAGGAAGATACCGTAAGCAATGTGGATCATGATTACAAGGAAAAGCAGTATCTCCACCACCTTGACGAGAGGGAATGTAGCCATGAAATGTGCTGCATTGTTGAAAGGCTCCGGGTCACTCCTCAGGAGCATCAGGTTAATGCCCAGATGTACCGGCAGGAAGAGCAGGAGGAACAAACCGGCGAGTGCCATCACAAATTTCTTTGAGACGGCCGAAAAGAGAATCTTGTTCATCGGCTATGTACTTTAGTGGTCAGGGTTATTTGAAAGATCGGGGAAAAGTCTTTACTTCCATGTAAATTTATAAAGTTTTTCTCCTATAACAAATAAACAATGAAGAGGATTATAGATTTCGAGGGCATAAGGGTCTCCTACACCGTGACCGGCAGAGGCAAAACCATTGTTCTGGTTCACGGTTACCTTGAGGCCGGGGAAGTGTGGGATCCGCTGGTGAAGGAGCTGGCAGACAGATACAGGATCATCTCTCCGGATCTTCCCGGGCACGGCGAATCAGGTATTCAGGGAGAAATACATACTATGGAATGGCTTGCTGCCGCCATACGTGAAGTAATCATTGATGCCGGGTCAGATAAGGTGCTCATGGCCGGCCACTCCCTCGGAGGATATGTCACACTGGCATTCCTGGAGCTATACCCGGAACTGTTGTCAGGGTACATTCTGTTTCATTCCCACCCGCATGCTGACTCCCTGGAGGCCATTGGCCGGAGAAACAGGGAGATAGACGTTGTCAGGGCAGGAAAGAAGAACATTATGTACCCGGGAAATGTCAGCATGATGTTTGCGGAAAAGAATCTCCGCTCAATGGCAGCGGAGGTGCAACGTTCAAAGGAAATCGCATCACGAAACTCCGGAGAAGGAATCATTGCCCTGCTCAACGGAATGATTGCCAGGCCTTCACGTCAGTACATACTTGAGAACGGGACGGTACCATTGATGTGGATCCTTGGCAGGTACGACCTCTATTTTTCTCCCGACAAGGCCATGCGGGATATCGGGTTGCCTTTCAATGCCGAGGTAGTCGTCCTGGAGGAGTCAGGGCACCTGGGCTTTATTGAGGAGAAAGAGAAATCTGCCCTGCTTATAAAAAGCTTTGCCGAAAGGTTGAGATGGTGAACAGCAGTTATAGGTTCCCGATATGGTTAAGGGCCTCAAGAAGGGTCTTGTCAATTTCCTGCCATATTGGATAAAAGCCCTTGTTGTCAAGCATGTTGCGTGCTATGTAGGCTTGTAGCTGGACAGTTATAACATTTTCGGATATCCTGATCTGCTCTCTGCTGGCAGATATGCCGTTTTCTCTGGCGAAAGCCACGAACCGTGACAGAAGGTCCTGGTTATCAAGCCACTCTCTCAGTTCCGGAAGATCATTGAATTTGTCAAGGGTCTCACGGTTATCCTCGGTAAATTTAAGTGCGTACCTGTAGATCAATCCCGAGTTTCTTATTGCCAGGAAGTAGTCAGTTATGCCTGCGGTGTCAATGGGGATGAAAATATCAGGCATTATGCCGCCGCCGCCATAGACGGTTCTGCCTCCGGGAGTAGTAAAGCGCAGGGAGTCAGTGTGTCTGATTGAGTCAGCCTCCTCAAACTCGCCATGCATGAGCCTGTTGCCAAGGTCTTCATAGTATTTTTCAACTCCCTGATCATAGGGTTTTTGAATGGAACGTCCGGTGGGCGTATAATACCTGGCAATAGTGAGGCGCATGCCGGAACCGTCGCGGAACATTACGGGTTCCTGTACGAGGCCTTTGCCGAAAGAGCGTCTTCCTATTATTGTGCCACGGTCATTGTCCTGCACTGCTCCTGCAAGGATCTCGCTTGCAGAGGCGCTCCACTCGTCTATCAGCACAACCAGTTCACCTGTCTCAAAGCTTCCTTTTGAGGTTGCTTTGATATCCTGGCGCGGGGTCGACTTACCCATGGTGAAGACTATCAGTTTGCCTTCCGTCAGGAACTCGTCCGCAATCATCGTGGCAGCGTCCATTACTCCTCCGGAATTGCCCCTGAGATCCAAAACCAGTTTCTTCATGCCCTTTGCTTTCAGCTCGTCAATCCCCTGGTTGAATTCGTCATGCGTTGTAAGGGCGAAGTTGGAGATCTTGATATAACCCACATCGTCTGACATCATGTAGGCCACATCAACGCTGTAAATGGGGATCTTGTCGCGGATAATGGTGAAAGGCAGAAGTTCGCCGGCACCCTTGCGTTCTATCTTCAGGTCTACCCTGGTACCCCTGGGACCTTTAAGCATCTTCACAACGTCATCATCGGCAATACCTTTTCCGGCAATGAGCGAATCATTTACATAAATGATCTTGTCACCCGGGATGATGCCGGCTTTTTCCGAAGGTCCTCCCGGGATGGTACTTATGATGAGCACGGTGTCAGTAAGCATATTGAATGATACCCCGATGCCGTCAAAGTTACCCTGAAGGGGTTCATTGGCCCGGGCCAGGTCTGTGGCCGGGATATATACCGAATGGGGGTCAAGCCTGCGAAGCATCACCGGGATAGCTTCCTCAATCAGTTCATTACGGTTAATTGTATCAACATAGTCAGATTCAATAATGTCAAGGATCCGGCTGAGTTTGTCACTGGAAGGAGGGAAGTTGGTATAGAGCCCTGTCTGGGGGTGGGGCATATAGAAACCAATCAGTATGCCAACAGCAATGGCAACACCGATTATCAGTGGAAGATACGCTTTGTTATATTTCATTTTTCTTTTCTCCGAGGTCTATGTATACAAGCTCAATGCATGCGCGTTTAAGAAGCTCAATACCATCAAGGTTACGGTACTGGTTACTGTAAACGACACGTCTTATCCCTGACTGAATGATCAGCTTGGAGCACTCCATACAGGGTGAGTCTGTAATATAGAGTGTGGCGTTCTCGCTTGAGTTGTTTGACCTTGCTACCTTGGTTATGGCGTTGGCTTCAGCATGTAGAACGTAAGGTTTGGTAACATTATTCTCATCCTCACAGACATTTTCAAAAC
>JAAZAP010000129.1 GCA_012514255.1 Bacteroidales bacterium
ATAAACGGCACAGAGATAGGAGGGGGCTCAATACGTATCCATGATCCCGAAACACAGTCGCTCATGTTCCGCACCATCGGTTTCACTGAGGAGGAGGCACAGAAGCAGTTCGGCTTCCTGCTCAATGCCTTCCGCTACGGCGCCCCGCCACACGGAGGAATTGCGTTCGGGTTTGACAGATGGACGGCCATCATGGGCGGATCAGATACAATCCGCGACTTTATTGCTTTCCCGAAAAACAATCAGGCACGTGATGTGATGATTGATACACCGGCCACAATAAAGCAGGAGCAGCTGGACGAGCTGGGTATAGCAATCAGGAAGAGCGGAGAGAGCGAGTAGGTTTTTAGGCTGGATTTCAGGGCAGTATTTTCCTGCCGGGCTTCCGTATGGCATGCTCCCGCAGCAATCGGCCAGGTTATTTCCGTGAGGTTTTCCGCTGTTGTACCATTGTCTCAGGCGGTTTGACAAAAGGTATAGAGAAACAGAAGAGAGAACCCTCACCCGGCGTTGAGATCAGCCAGATAGAACCTCCGAGCAGCTCCGCGTAAGCCTTTGAGATAGAAAGCCCGAGGCCGGTGCCGCTGTACTGCTTGGAGCTCGGTCCCTCAACCTGGAAGAAGCGATCAAACACCTTCTCCTGGTGCTCGGGCGCTATGCCGATGCCGGTGTCCGAAACGAAGAACTCGATCATCTCGCCTCTCACGACGTATCCCAGCTCTATCCTTCCCTTCTTGGTAAAGCGCAGTGCGTTGTTGAGCAGGTTGGAAAAGATCTGGATCACCTTCGTCTCATCAGTAATAACCCCGGCCTCTCTGTCATCAAGGTGGGTGGTGAAGTTGAGTACCAGATTCTGGTTCTGTGCACGCATGCGGTACTGCTCATACAGGTTCCTTATCAAAGTGTTGAGGTTGACGGTGGCCCGACTGATCTTCACCAGTCCCGTCTCGATGTTGGATATGTCAACTATGTCAGTTATAATAGACAGCAGCTGGTTGCTAGACTGGTATATAATATCTATATACTGTCTCCTGCTGTCATCAGTGATGTCAGGTGTGTCAAGCAGGGTGGTGAAGCCGACTATGGCGTTCATCGGTGTTCGTATCTCATGTGACACGTTATGCAGGAAGGCAGTTTTCAGCCTGTCGCTCTGCTCTGCCTTCTCCTTGGCCCTGATAAGCTCCTCCTCAATCATTTTCCTCTCGGTGATGTCAGAGATGAACCCCTCAAGCGCCACCAGCCTATTGTTTTCATAGTAGCCGCGTCCGCGCTCCCAAACCCATTTTCTGCTTCCTGATGAGGTTATTATGCGGTATTCAATTGTATAGAGGTATCCGGTCTCAAGAGAGGTTTGGATATCATCCCATATTCTCTTCACATCCTCAGGATCAATTATTGACGCGAATGTCCTTATCTTGTTGTTTATGAACTCATTGGGCAGGTAGCCTGCCAGCACGTAGATGCCGTCACTGATGTACTGCATTGTCCAATCCCTGTCATAATTGCAGCGGAAGACCACTCCCCGGAGGTTATTGATGATAGTGCTGAGCTTCTTGTTGCTCTCACGCATCTCCTCCTCGGTACGTTTACGTTCAGTTATGTCACGGCCAATGCTCTGGTAGAAGCGCGTTCCCTCAACCTCTACCGTATAGGCGCTGATCTCAACGGGGAACGTAGTGCCGTCACTTCGTTGGTGGACGGTTTCGATATAGGATGATCCGTTCTCGTTGAGGTTTTTGACATGCTCTGGCAGCAGGGGTGTCTGGTTCGGGGTGCGGAGGTCAGACACACTCATACCGAGGAGCTTATTGCGGGGATAACCATAGGTGGCCACGGCGCGCTCATTGGCTTCCACAATATTCATATCCTTGTCAATAAGCAGTATTATATCATTGCCATGCTTCATCACGAAGTCGGAATGCTTCATGATGGCCTGCCGGTTCAGTTCTTCCTGCTGTTTATCACGCAGATAGCGAGCTCTGGTGGCTTTGATAATCAGGTAAGCCATGCTGGCGAGGGCCAGGTAGACGAATCCCATGATCAGCCAGATCATTGTGATCTCACGGATGAACCGGGCAAGTATCTCTGAGGTCTCCTTCTTGGCTGTCAGGGACCAGTCGGTGCCGGGCACTTTCCTGACAGACGCCACTACCTCTGCGCCGGTATAATCTGTGTAGATAGTTGCTTCATTCTTTTCGCTCTGCGGGCGCATCACGCTCAGTTCCATCTCGCTGGCCGCGAAGGTCACGGGACTGTCATATCCTGCGAGGTGTGATCCGTTGAGGTAGATGACCGAGTCACCTTCGAAGCGGAAGAGTATGCACTCAGCCGTTCTTCCCGGGGTGGGCCATTTTGAGAGCATGGGGAAGAGTTCCTTTTCAGGATCAATTCTGATAACCAGCACTCCGGCAAGGACGGTGTCGCCCTCATAGGGCATCCGCATGGGGATGAGCAGATCAAGATGGAGGTAGCTGATGACAGTGGCAGTGTGGAAATCAGAGATTGAAATGACGGGATTGGATATGGCGCGGGAGACGCTGGTCCTGAGTAAGTCGCCCATGACGGCCTCTGATTCCGGGACGGCTATGCCCGGATTGCCTCCGGCGTCCACCAGTACAGCACCGCTGAAATCATAGTTCTTTATCAGGGTGCTGAGGAGCTGTTCAAGTCTTGATTTTTCACCCCTGGAGTCGTCTTTGATGAACATTGCGTCAATATGTTCCACCAGGGTGACATTTTCGTGGATGAGGGTGGCGTCATTGAGCCGTTCGCTCCGCCAGTCGGAGACCTGTTCGGCCTTCAGGTTGGCAACAGCTTCCATCTCTGTCACCGCGTCACGGAGAATTCTTTCTTTCTGTCCTGAGGAATAGACTATCACTCTGGCAGTCAGCACGGCTGCAGTGAAAAGGAGAGCGCTCACAGAGGTCCATGGGAAGGGTGGTCTGTTGCTATTCTTTTTCATCTTCTGTCTGCGGGTAAGAGTCAGCCGGGCATGAAGTTAAGAAAATGTAACTATTCAACCTGTTAATTGAGGCGAATATTGTGTTACCTGGCATAAAAAACAACACCGTCCGCACTTGTGGCGGAGTGCCACATCGGAAGAAGGGTAAGTGATGTTGAGGGAGGGTATGGGAGTGTAAGGGAGGATAAAGGGCTGCCTTACGGGTTGCTATTTGGTGTTTTTCTTTTCCTTTTTCTCCTTACGCTTCTCTTTCAGGCTCTTTGTAGCCTCTTTTTTCTTGTCCTTCTTTGTTACGAGACCTTTCGTCATGGCTGTATTATTATGATTTAAAGCACTTTATTGTAGCAGGCACATATGGGTGCCAGGTGAGGATAAAAATAGTATCCGGGAATTAAAAATGCAATACCGATGAATAAAAATTAAAAAGTTGTCAACAGGCATGAAAAGTTCATGGCTGGCCGTGAATTTAGTCGAAGCAACGGTTCTTTTTATCCATTGAGAAACCCTTTTGGTCAAATAGGGTATCGCGGTGTATTTCTTTATTATTAATTTTAGAGTTGAATTTTTAAAGGCTGAGCATATTTTTTATTCCGAAAGGATTGCCCGGAGGCATTGCCCCCGGATTGATCATCCTGCGTTGTGTGAATATTAAGTGCCCGGCCGTGTCAGCGAGCCGGGTACTCTTTTTCCCGGCTCATCCGGGAGGGTTTGTCAGTGTGACTGACGGAACGGAGGTGTATGAAAACCTCATTCACCTGAC
>JAAZAP010000130.1 GCA_012514255.1 Bacteroidales bacterium
CCCACTTCAACTATATCAGACCCCTGCCCGGGAATACGGATAAGGTGTTCGCAGGCTTCAAGAAACTGGTCGTATGTGAACTGAATACGGGCCAGTTTGCCAACTATCTGAGAATGAAGCACCAGAAATACAACTATCATCAGTACAACAAGATTCAGGGGCTTCCTTTTACCGTCAAAGAGATTAAGGATTATTGTATTAAACTGCTGGAGGGTAAGTAAAATGGCTGAAACAAATAATAATCACTACGTAGCGAAGGACTTCAAGAGTGATCAGGAGGTAAGATGGTGCCCGGGATGCGGTGACCATGGTATCCTGGCCTCTCTGCAGAAGACACTGGCAGAGCTGGATCTCCCCAGGGAAAAATATGTCTTCGTATCAGGTATAGGATGTTCATCAAGGTTACCCTACTACATGAATACCTACGGCTTCCACAGCATTCACGGCAGGGCTGCAGCCATAGCCACGGGCATAAAGGTTGCCAATCCTGACCTGATCGTCTGGGAGATGACCGGCGACGGCGATGCGCTGGCTATCGGGGGCAATCATTATATACATGCCATAAGGCGTAACATTGACCTCAAGATCATACTCTTCAATAATGAGATCTATGGACTTACCAAGGGCCAGTACTCCCCCACATCGAAGAAGGGTTTGCATACCAAGACCTCGCCCTATGGCACCATTGAGGAGCCCTTTAAGATAGGTGAGCTGACTATTGGCGCCAACGGGCGCTTCTTTGCCCGCACGATAGACTATAACCTGCAACTCTCCAATGAGGTTTACAAGGAGGCTGCCAGGTTCCATGGCACTGCCGTTGTTGAGGTCATCCAGAACTGTGTCATCTTCAATGATGGTGCTCATGATGCTTTCACCAGCAAGGAGACACGTGATGATAACACAATCACACTGCACCACGGTGAGAAGATGATCTTTGGCAAGAACCGCGACAAGGGCATTATCCTCAAGGACCTCAAACTGAAGGTGGTCAAGCTGGGCGAGAACGGCATCACGGAGAAGGACATCCTCACCCATGACGCTCATGAACCCAACCCGGGCATACACTACAGGCTGGCAGGCATGTCCCTGCCTGAATATCCTGTGGCCATGGGCGTGATCAGGTCTATCGATGCCCAGACTTATGATGCTGCCATGATGGAGCAGCATGAGAGGGTCCAGGCCGCTTCGAAGATCAGGAGCGTTGATGAGCTCCTGCGCAGCGGATCAACCTGGGAGGTGAAGTAGTCGTCCTGATTTATTCCGTTGCCGGAAGGCACGAAGTCATTATCAACAGCCGGTTCTGCAAGATGCAGGACCGGCTGTTCCATCCTATACTGATTTTGTTTATTTTGGCACAATACTTTATATGATGGCCCGATGAATGAGTTTCCCGATGACGGCAGCGGTTATTCGCGTGACATACATTACCAGCAGGAGCGGTTGAAGGAGCTGGCATGTATCAACCGTGTCACCCAGATACTCAAGGAGAATAAACCCCTTGATGATACCCTGATGAATCTCGTTCTTGAGCTTCCTACAGCCCTGCAGTATCCTGACTACACCGTAGCATGCATAAAGTATCTGGGGAAAACATATGAGACTCCTGGCTTCATTGAGACTGAATGGAAGCTGGTACAGGGCTTTGAAACAATTATGGGAGAAGGTTCGGTGGAGGTATGCTACACACGCTCCTTCGTGCAGGAGGATGAGGGCCCCTTCATGAAGGAGGAGCGTGACCTGCTCATTAACTTCGCCGACCTGATCAACGGTTACATTAACAGCCTTGAGGCTGACACCACCACGGAACAGGACACAAGACAGGAGATAGCGGTACCGCAGGATCCTGACAGCAGTACCATCCGCCGGCTGCTGCAACAATTCCTTGACAGACATAATGCCGAGAGGGATGTGTTCCATGACCTGATGCCTTTCATGGTCAGGGAGATACTGCTGGTGGCAAGTCTTTATGATGCCTATTCCATAGAAGGAGAGGGGCGCTTTTCTGACTATATGCTCGGCGAATACTACCAGATGAGCCTCACAACAATCCCCCGCATAACGGGTGTCTCGGGTGAGGATGAAGCTTTTTCACGCCTGGAGGCAAGACACTATGACATGATCATCATCATGGTGGGCGTGGACAAGGCCAAACCCCTTGAGATATGCAGGAAGATAAAGGATAAGTACCCGTACATACCCACATATATACTGCTTAACAATCCCGGAGATATACCATACGTGCAGGAGCAGAAAAGGCTGGGCGTTCCGTTTGACAACCTCTTTGTCTGGACCGGAGAGTCAAGAGTCTTCTTTGCCATGGCCAAACTGCTTGAAGACAAGGTGAACGTGCGAAATGACACCCGTAAAGGCCTTACCGGGGTGATACTCATTATAGAGGATGCCCCTGATTACTACTCCACGTACGTGCCGATGCTCTACACCCTTGTCCTGGAGCAGACACGTATCCTTATTGAGGATGTATCCTCCGATGAACTCTACAAGGTCCTTAAACTGAGGGCCAGGCCGAAGATCCTTCTCGCCACCACCTGGGAAGAAGCAATATCAGTATACGAAAAGTACCGCGACCGTCTGTTGGGGGTCATCTCTGATATGCGTTTTCCGCGTAACGGTGAGCTTTATGATATGGCAGGCTACGAATTGATAAGCCTGGTACGGCAGGAACAACCAAGGCTGCCCACCCTGCTGCAGTCGTCCGACCCTGGTAACGCACGCTTTGCCGAGAAACTAAAGGCAAGCTTCATTAACAAGAATTCAGAATCTCTGCTCCAGGATCTGAAATCTTTCATCACCTATTACCTCGGCTTCGGACACTTTGTCTACCGTGACACCAGGGGCCGCCAGATAGCCGTCGCCAAGTCGATGAAGGAGTTCGAGTCATTCCTCAAGACAGTCCCGGAAGACTCCCTGGTCTACCATGCCATGAAGAACCACTTCTCTCTTTGGCTTATGGCAAGGGGAGAGGTGAAGATAGCCAAGATGATCAATCCGGTAAAGGTGGCAGACTTCAACAGCCTCAGGGAGATGAGGGAGTTCCTGCTGGATATCATAAGGAAGAGGCGCCGCGAGATGAACAAGGGTAAGGTGGTTAACTTTGACGAGTCACTGATGATTGATGAGTCAAACGTGGTCAGCTTTGCCGGCGGATCACTGGGAGGGAAAGGTCGCGGCCTGGCATTCATCTCCACCCTGATCTACAGCTTTGAGCTCGGCCGCCTGCTGCCGGGAATAAACATCCGGACCCCTCTCACCGCCATAATCGGCACTGATGAGTTTGACCAGTTCATGGAGGCCAACCGTCTCTGGGAGGTGGTCAATACGGAGAAGGACTTCTCTGCCTTGCAGAAACAGTTCCTGGCAGGAACCATCAGTGAAGAGCTGGAACACAAGCTGGATGTCTTCATCAGACTTAACAACAAGCCTCTCGCGGTAAGATCGTCCAGTCTCTTTGAGGACTCGCTGAGCCAGCCTTTCTCAGGCATCTTCGGCACCTACCTGCTGCCAAACAACCACCCTGATCCGGAAGTGAGGCTGATGCAGCTCATCGGGGCTATCAAACTGGTCTTCTCTTCTATCTATTCAGACAACTCGCGGATATATTTTGAGGCTGTCAACTACAAGATTGAACAGGAGAAGATGGCCGTGGTCATCCAGGCCGTTGTGGGCAACAGGTTTGGTGATCTCTTCTATCCTCATATCAGTGGTACGGCACAGTCGTTCAACTTCTACCCGGTGGCCAATATGACACCGCATGACGGATTTGCCGTTGCGGCAGTGGGTCTGGGGCAGTATGTGCTTGACGGCGAAAAGGCCTTCAGGTTCTCACCTGCCTACCCGGCACTCGATATTGTTTCCATCAATGACCTGACAAGGTACTCACAGACAGAGTTCTACGCCGTTAACCTTGCCCGCAGTGAGATCGATCTTCTCCAGGGAGAGAATGCGGGCCTGGTGAAGATGGATATCGCCAAGGCAGAGAGTGATGGTACCCTGACACACACAGCATCAGTATACAGTATTGACAATGATACCCTTAATCCGGGACTGACGGTGCCGGGACCGAGGGTTGTCAATTTTGCCAACATTCTCAAGTATGACTATATCCCGCTGGCTCATACCCTCAAGACCGTGCTTGAGGTGGTGCGTGAAGCATTCGGGGCGCCGGTGGAGATAGAGTATGCCGTTGACCTGAACAAGGATGAGGAGGAGAGGGCTGCTTTTTACCTGCTTCAGATCAAGCCGCTGGTGGGCAGCGGCGCAGGATACTCAATTGACCCGGAGAGCGTGTTTACAGATGATACAATCCTGGTATCGCGCAAGAGCATGGGCAACGGACTGGTGGAGGGTATCACTGATATCATCTATGTGGAGCCTGACATGTTTGACAACCTGAAGACTGCCGAGATGGCCTCGGAGATAGATGCCATCAACAGGAAGATGCTTGCCAGGGGCAGAAAATATGTACTCATAGGCCCCGGACGATGGGGTACCAAGGACCGCTTCCTCGGCATACCGGTTGAATGGCCCCAGATATCAAACGCCAGGATAATAGTTGAGGTGAGCCTTCCCGCCTTCCACGTTGATGCCTCACAGGGATCACACTTCTTCCATAATGTAACCTCAATGGGCATTGGGTACTTTGCCGTGAACGAAGCCACTGCCGAGGGAGTGATCATGTGGGATAAGCTCCGAAGGCAGAAAGAGATAGGCAAAGGTCACTGGTTCAGGCATGTCCGGTTCCCCAAACCCCTGGTCATACGCATGGACGGCCGGCTGGGTATGGCGGTGATATCCCTGGGTGTGTAATAACAGCCTTGCATTGACCTAACAGGGAGTCTCAAACCTCCTGCTATCCTGTAATGACCTGATATTTGCCATCCAATGACGTGGCGTTGGGTCCGAAATCCGCTGCTACGGCATCATAATTTCAATTGATGATACGGAAATATCGGGATTGATTTTCCTGACCAATCCCTGTAACACAGTGCCCGGACCTGCCTCAATGAACTCTGTGGCACCGTCGGCAACCATCCTCTGTATGGTCTGTGTCCATCTTACCGGCGAGGTGAGCTGGGCTATCAGATTAATCCTTACCTCATCAGGACCTGTCGCCGGCAAGCCTGTAACATTCTGGTAGACAGGACACAATGGTTTCCTGAAATGCGCGTTCCTGATCGCCTCTTCCAGCTCCTGTCTTGCCGGCTCCATTGATGGCGAGTGGAATCCGCCACTGACGGAGAGAGGGATGATCCTCCTTCCGCCCCGGCGTTTCAGCTCTTCCGTAGCCTGTGCCACACCCTCCAGGGTACCTGAGATCACTATCTGGCCGGGGCTGTTGTAGTTGGCCGCCACCACCGTACCACCCTGCAGGGCACATACCTCTTCCACCACGGCATCATCCATGCCTATTACGGCAGCCATGGTTGAGGGATTGATCTCGCAGGCATGCTGCATGGCCATAGCTCTGCCGGCCACGAGGGACAGACCCTCTTCCAGGGTGAGAGCACCGGCAGCAACCAGCGCTGAGAACTCTCCCAGGGAGTGGCCGGCAACCATGGCCGGAGCAAAAACATCGGCTGCCACTGCAGTGAGTATCACTGAATGCAGAAAGATGGCAGGCTGTGTCACCCGTGTCTGCCTCAGCTCCTCGTCGGTGCCCGAGAACATTATATCAGTGATCCTGAACCCCAGCAGTTCATTGGCCTGCTCAAACATTTCACGCGCAGCAGGGTATCTGTCGTACAAATCTTTTCCCATCCCGGAGAACTGAGCGCCCTGCCCGGGAAAAACAAACGCTTTCATATCATGCCTGGTTTTGTGTTTCGAATTGGTTTAATGCAATCTGCTGGCTATCAGATGCATAAACTCTTCGCGGGTGTTCAGGTTGGAGAGGAAGCAGCCGGTGAAGGCTGAGGTGGTGGTGACGGAATTCTGCTTCTGCACCCCCCTTATCTGCATGCACATATGCTGTGCCTCTATCACCACAGCAACTCCCAGGGGCTTGAGATTCTCCTGGATGCAGTTTCTTATCTGGGTGGTGAGTCTCTCCTGCACCTGCAGCCTGGCGGCATATGTCTCAACAACCCTTGCAACCTTGCTCAGGCCGGTAATGTAACCGTCAGGAATATATGCCACGTGAGCCTTGCCATGGAATGGCAGCATGTGATGCTCACACATTGAGTAGATATCAATATCCTTCACTATAACCATCTGCCGGTACTCTTCCTTAAAGATGGCGCTGCGTAGCATCTCCTCCGGATCTGACTGGTAACCCCTTGTAAGGAAACTGAGTGCCTTCGCAACACGCTCGGGCGTCTTGACCAGTCCCTCCCTGTCAGGATCCTCTCCCAGCAGTTTGAGAATCCTGTAATAATAACCTGACATCTCCTCGATAACCTCGGGATTCCATTTCTCGATTTTGTTGTATCCGTCTGACAGCCTGCCGCTGCCGTCATTTAGTTTTTCCATAATTATCCGTAATATTCAACGTAATTGTTTTCAGTCTCTTCCACCCTCACACAGTGCAGGGTGGCACCCTCGGCTGCCAGCGGCGCTTCCAGCTCATGCCAGATGGCCATGGCCAGGTTTTCTGTGGTTGCCACCTTCCCCTGCATGAAATCCGTCTCCAGGTTCATGTTCTTATGATCAAGCTTCACCACAACCCTCTCATTCATTATCTCTTTCAGACGGGTGGCATTCATGAAATAACCGGTCTCAGGTTCAACCTCGCCCCTGACAGTCACCTTGAGCACATAATTGTGACCATGCCACATCGGATTGGAACACTTACCGTAGATCCTCATGTTCTCCTCATCACTGAGGCCGGGACGAAACATTCTGTGTGCGGAGCTGAACCGCTCCCTTCTTGTAAGGTAGATCATGGCTGCTAATATAAATGGTTGGCCGGAATGAGGACTATTTTGTTCAAAAATAATATATTTATCACTCTGAACGGTTAAGGCTGATGAACAATGATCCTGGTCAGATATTGATAGTTGTGGCTCATCACTCCGAGGAGGAGGCGGTAAGACGGGCTGCTGATGCTGCAGGCTGCCCCTGCGAGATCATGGTCACCGGGGTGGGTGGCGCCGCCATGTCATGGGCGCTGCAGAAAAGGATTGCTGAAGCGGGCATGACCGGCAGTCTTGTCAGGGGTATCCCCCTGCGCACAAAGACTCCTTCCGGGGGGCCGTACAGCCACCTGGCACCGGGGTCCTCCGGACAGAAGAGACTATCGGGCAAAGAGCTGTCTGCCGGGCTGGCTCCGGGATCCCCGCAGCAGGAAAGTGCCACGGATGCTCCCCGACAGAATCCACTCACTTCAAACCTGCCGGATAGCGAGATAGTTGCAGGTCTGCCGTTATTGGTCATCGGAGCCGGCATAGCGGGGAGCTACAGGGAGAAGCTGGTCCCAGGCACCGTGGTGACAACCCGGTCTGATTGCTTTGCCGACATGGGGGTGGATGACAACGGCCGGTTCACCTCACTCTACGGAGCAGGACTGGCCGATCCGGATAAGCCTCCTTTCACCGGTGGCCGGATCATTAGCAGTGGCAAATGGTTCGATCTTGCTGCCGGCCTTCTTCCGCCAGTAACCGCAGCGACGGTGAACATGGCCTCGGGCTCGGAAGCAGTGATAAAACGCATTCGCAACGCCTGGGACCCTGACATTGAGACTATGGAGGGCGCCTGGCTGGCTTACAACTGCGCCATGGCCGGCATACCATGGATAGCCGTCAGGGCAATATCCAACATGGTGGAGCCGCGCAACCTGAAGAAATGGAATATACCCCTTGCCCTGGATAACCTGGAAATGAAGATGAAAAGGTTGATGGAGCTGGTTGCCCCTGTGGCACAAAACATGAAAAAAACCGATTAATCCACCTCAATTGATCTGCAACACAATGAAACTGACGCTTGGCTTTTCACCCTGCCCCAATGATACATTTATCTTCGAGGCGATGGTCCACGGCAGGATAGATACTGAAGGACTGGAGTTCGACTGGTTCCTGGCCGACGTTGAGGAGCTGAACAGGAGAGCGCTGGAGGGTACGGTTGATATCACCAAGATGAGCTTCCATGCCTATGCCCGTGCAGCAGCGGACTACCTCATCCTCGACTCCGGAAGTGCACTGGGGCGAAGCAATGGGCCGCTTGTGGTCAGCAGGAGAAAGATATGGCCCGATGAGCTGGATGATGCCGTGATAGCCATCCCGGGCATCTATACAACAGCCAACCTGCTTTTCAGTATCTTCTGGCCCGGAGCAGCGCACAAGCGCGAATACCTCTTCTCTGATATCCCTGAAGCAGTGCTCTCTGGTGAGGCTGATGCCGGCCTGATCATTCACGAGACACGCTTCACCTACCGTGCCATGGGATTGCAGATGGTGGCTGACACAGGTGCCTTGTGGGAAGAGATGACAGGCCTGCCGGTGCCCCTGGGAGGCATAATGATCAGTCGCCGTACTGATAATGAGACGGCTGCAAAGGTGAACAGGGGCATACGGCGGAGCATTGAATATGCCATGACTGATCCCAGGCAATCAATGGAATTCATCAGGAGGAACGCCCGTGAGACGGATGAAAATGTCACCCGCGAACATATAAAGCTTTACGTGAACAGCTTCAGCCTCTCCCTGGGTAACGAGGGCAGACAGGCAATAGAAAAACTCTTCTCTGTGGCACAGGATAAAGGGGTGACGGAGCCCCTGCCCGGAAGGATATTTTTCGATTGACTGATGGACAGGTCTGCACATTTTTAGTATCTTTGCAATAAATTCTAAATAATCTGACAAGGTCATGAAATTCGAACTCCCCCCATTGAAGTATGGCACCGGTGACCTCGCCCCTCATCTGAGCGCTGAAACGCTTGAATATCATCACGGCAAGCACCATCAGGCCTATGTGAATAACCTTAATAACCTGCTCCCCGGATCTCCCTTCGAGGCAGCTACCCTGGAAACAATGATCCGCAAGGCCGAGGGAGGCATCTTCAATAATGCCGCGCAGGTATGGAATCACACATTCTATTTTGATGCTCTCTCTTCGTCGGGCCGGAGGACGCCATCGGGAACCATCGCCAAGGCCATCGAAGCTGAATATGGGTCGTTCGAAGCCTTCAGGGAGGCTTTCACCAAGGCAGCTTCAACACTCTTTGGTTCAGGATGGGCCTGGCTTTGCATGAAGCCTGACGGCAGGCTGACCATCACCCAGGAATCGAACGCCGGAAATCCCATCAGGTCAGGTCTGCTGCCACTGATGACATGTGATGTATGGGAACATGCATACTACATCGATTACCGTAACAGGCGCCCTGACTATGTCAAGGGCTTCTGGGAGCTGCTCGACTGGAAGGTGATAGGCGAGCGGTATGACGAAGCCTTAAAAAAATAAACCTGACAGGCAGCCCCGGCAAGGGGCTGCTTCGTTTTACGGAACAATGATGGCAGTGAGTCCGGGTAACCGGATTTAAACACATTGCACATGGCTTTCATAATTGTCTGTTTGCGCTTCTCTTTTTCCCCTATATTTGAGTAAAATTTAGATTATGAACCTCCCCCGGCTAATAGAAAAAACAAGATCATTCCGCAGATTTGACGGAACATATGCCGTTACTGCTGACACCCTGGCCTCGCTTGTTGACCTGGCACGCCTTTCAGCATCAGGGGCCAACCGTCAGCCGCTTAAATACATTCTCGTAACTGAACCTGCTCAGCGTGAGACCCTCTATCCCTGCCTGGCCTGGGCCGGGTACCTCGCAAGCTGGGAGGGTCCTGATCCCTCAGAGAGGCCTGCCGGGTATATTATTATACTGGGTGATAAGGAGATATCTGAATCATTCGGTGTTGATCACGGGATAGCGGCTCAGAGTATTATGCTTGGAGCCACGGAAGCAGGTCTTGGAGGCTGCATAATCGCCTCAGTCAAGAAGGAGAGGCTGAGGTCAGCTTTTGAGATACCTCTGCAATATGATATATTGCTTGTCATTGCTCTCGGGAAGCCTGTTGAAAAAGTGGTTCTGGAAACCCTCCGCAATAACGATGTAAAATACTGGAGAGATGAGAAAGGCGTTCATCATGTTCCGAAGAGGACGCTTGACGAAGTCATTCTTCGCAGGTAGACTGTCACAGGTACTGCTGATCTTTCTGTTCATCACAGCTGTGTGGTCGCCGTGCGCTATCGCGCAGAAGCACGGACCGATCCTCTTTCACGGCGTCATCTTTGATGCCGGCACCCGTCAGCCGCTGCCGGACGTGCATTATATTATCAGGGGACGCGCTGCAGGAGCAACTGACAGCAGGGGCATGTTTTCACTCTACGCCCGCTGGAATGATACAATCATCTTTAGCTGCATCGGTTACGCCCCATACAGAATGACCGTACAGGACACCCTGCATGCAAGAGAGTACACCGCAGGCATTTACCTTACCGGTGATACAACCATGATCCCGGCAGTGGTGGTCATCCCGCGCCTGGGCAACATCAGAGCTGAGATAATGGCTGAACGGCCCGGACCAAGTCAGGAGATGATCAATGCCAGCAACAATATCAGGATAGCTGTCTACCAGGGGCTGACCAATCCGCCAGAAATGGGCGACCCGGCAGTCAACTACGAGCTGCTGCGGCATAAACAACGACTGGATGCATATGAAAAAGGTCAGATACCATCTGACCGTATGGTGGGTCTGAGCCCGTTCACACTTATTCCTTTAATATACACACTGGCTGTCGGGCCTCCCGAGACCCCTGATCCACCCGCCCCGCACATCTCCTCGCGTGATATGGATTACCTGAGACATGTGCATGATTCGCTCCTTCTCAGGCATTAGCCATTAGCCATTAGGCAGTAGGTAGTAGTGTTCACATCATAATTCATAGACTACTGCTGACTGCAGACTGTTGACCGCCAACTGACTGCTGACTGCTGACTGCTGACTGCCGACTGCCAAATACCAATCATCCCTTTACGAACAGGGCTTTGATGATATGGCTGGCTATCTTCGGATTCTCCTTCAGTCGCCTGGTTGAATAGCCAAACCACTTTTCGCCGAATGGCACATAGATCCTCATCACATGTCCTGCATCAACGATACTCTGGCGCAGCTTCGGGGTCACCCCGTAGAGCATCTGGAACTCGTACATGTTTTTGGGCACGGCATACTTCCTTATCAGCTCATAAGCTCCCTCAATGAGAGGCTTGTCGTGGGTAGCTATTCCAACATATATCCTGTTCCTGAACATGAACTCCAGATCCTCAAGATAGTGCCGGTTGATCTCCTCGTACTTCTTATAGGCTATCTCTGCCGGCTCAATGTAAATACCCTTGCAGAGACGGTAGTTGGTGGGTATCTCCGGTGTGTTCATGTCAAGCATGTTCTCCAGGTCACTGTAAGTCCTCTTCATGTAAGCCTGCACCACCAGCCCCACATTCTTCGGGAATTCTGCATGGAGCCGCCTGTATAGCTCTATCTCCAGGTCAGTGCAGGGCGAATCTTCCATGTCAATCCTGCAGAAGTTATTATATGAGGCAGCCTTGACTACTATCTCACGCATGAGCCTGTAGCAAACCTGCTTGTCTATCAGCAGCCCGAAGCTGGTGGGCTTGAGCGAGTAGTTGCCGTTGATCCCGTTCTTCTCGGTCTCATCTATCAGGTCAAGGTATTCCTGTTTGTTGGCCTCAGCCTCTTCAAGTGTTTGTATGAACTCACCCAGCACATCAAGGGTCACCTTCATTCCCTTTTGATTAAATTCCCCGGAGACAC
>JAAZAP010000131.1 GCA_012514255.1 Bacteroidales bacterium
AACCTATTACCCTGGGTATGATGAGGAGTACGGCAGGATCTGCAGGCAGATGGTAAAGCAGAAAACAGAAGCATCGGGTTACACCCTCCTGCGAGACACTGCACTTGTCATCAGGCACCGGGAAACGGATATTGCCGTGGCCGGGGTGATCACCCATGGTCACCGGCTGGATATGAGCTACGGAAATTTTGACCAGGTACTGGCCCCGCTGCCTGATTCAATATTTACAATACTGCTGCTGCATGATCCCGCAGGATGGCTCCTGGCATCCGTCTCAGGCCGTTTGCCCCACCTGACCCTCTCAGGACATACACACGGTTTCCAGGCCGGGTTGCCGATCGTTGGATGGTCGCCTTCCTCACTGGTACAGGAGAGATGGAAGGGGCTTCATGAATTCCGGGGCAGTCATCTTTACGTCACAACGGGACTTGGCACCATGGGCATGGCCGTGCGGTTGTTCATGCCACCGGAGATTGTTTTTATAACACTTCGAATCCGCTGACCATGAAATAATTGCTCACTTAATAAAATAGTGGTCGTTGACGGGTACAACCGATTGACCATTTCCTTACCTTTGTCTTTTTTATATTACTGTTTACACGAATGAAACTTAAACATCTGATCGTATCAGCCGCACTGCTGGCGGCAATACCCGTATATTCGCAGAAGGAAGCTCTCAGCGTCATCACCCTGAAAGATTCCGATGCCCACATGAAGTACCTCTCATCTGACAACCTGGAAGGCAGACGGACGGGAAGTGAGGGTAACAACGCAGCCGCTGAATATATAAGGGCAGAGGCTCACAGGCTTGGCGTGAAGCCCCTCCCCGGTCAGGACGACTTCTTCCAACCCCTTGAATATCTCCGGATTACCACTATTCCAGGGGAGTCGCTCATCACCCTCAGTGATACCAATTCCACTGTCATACACTCTGCTGATCTCATACCCCTCATGCCACCATCTGATACCGTCAGGCTTGACGGCGAAGTGGTCTTTGCAGGGTATGGCTACACGAACAGCAAGGACAAGTACAACGACTTTGCCGGAATCAGTGTTAAGGACCGCATAGTGATTATCATGACAAGAGTGCCTGAGGTAAAGGGAAGTGGTATGCCCGGGGCCGACTCCGGCATAAGTGAGATGACCGAGGTGCGCAAGCTTCCCATGATAATGCTGCAGCAGGCAAAAGCAGTTCTTTTTGTAGCTGATCCCGCCCTCGGCAAGGATATATCCTCCGACCTGATGTCAATGGGATCATCATACCAACTGGTGCCTCTCTTCAGGAAGCAGATATTCACCTTACCAATCAACGTCTTTGCAATCACAACGGAGATGGCCGACAGGTTGCTGGGTCAGTCAGGACTAACGCTCAGGGAATTGCAGGACAGCATTGCCTCCAGCCACCGGCCGGCATCATTTGTCGTTCCAAACCTGAAGGCACAGGTAAACATCAACGTGTTGAAAGATACAGTGACGAGCAACAACATCATCGGGTACATCGAAGGCTCTGACCCCGAACTGAGTAAGGAGGCCGTAATGTATACCGCCCATTATGATCATGTGGGGGTTGATGCTGCAGGCAACATCTATAACGGTGCCAATGACAATGCCTCGGGCAGCGTCGGTTTGCTCAATATTGCCGCAGCCTTTGCAGCCCTGGAAAAGAAACCGGCAAGAAGTGCAATTTTCTTCTGGACAACCGGCGAGGAAGAGGGTCTGCACGGCTCCTCCTTCTATACCGGGAATCCGCTCTTCCCCCTTGAAAAAACCATTGCCGTCATCAATTTTGACATGATAGGAAGATCACGGCGTGATACTGACGTAGGGGCATCCCTTACCGGGGAGATAGATATCACTGGACGTGACACAATCAAGATCGTAAACGGTGCTGACTGTCCGGCGCTGGTGTCATATGCCACTGAAGCATGCCGCGAGTCGGGCGTCTATCCCATCGATGAAGGCAAGGGAACCCACTTTTCCGGATCAGACCACTACCCCTTCTACAGGAAGAAAATCCCGGTGCTTTTCTTCTTTACGGGACTGCACAAGGACTACCACAAGCCAACTGATGATTTTGAGTTCATTGATTTCGACAAGCTGGTGAATGTATCCAGGGCAGGGTTTCTTACCGGTTACAGGGTGGCGTCAGATAGTGACTTCCATTCAAAGGATGCTGATTAGGGAGTAGGGTCTTCAGCACCACCGCCATCATGGGGAAAAAAACTGTTTCACTGTCATCCGGTGACGTTGAGGTTGACATAATCAGGTCATCACGGCGGACTGTGGCTTTATACGTACAGCCGGGTGGCACATTGCTGATACGGGCTCCGTGGCTTGTGCCTGTAAAAACCCTGTTAGAGTTTGCAGAAAAGAAGGCGGGGTGGATTGAACGTCAGCGGGAGAGGCTGAAGCACATAACGCCTCCGGGCTCACCCATGACCGTCACCGAAAGCAGTATGGTGCCGTTCATGGGCAGACTGCTGGAGGTGAGGATTATCAGAGGTCCGGCACGTACAATAAGGCATGATGACACAAACCTGCTGCTGACCTTACCCGATGATGCCGGTACAAATGAGGCCGCCAGCCTGACAGAGGCCTGGTATCTGCTTGAAGCAAAAAGATACCTGCCTGCCAGAACCATGGAGCTTGCCATGCAGCACTCCGGCCTGATCCCTCTGCCCGGCAAGGTCAGTGTCCGTAAGATGAAGCGGCGCTGGGGCACATGCCACTCCAACGGAAACATAATGCTCAACAGGGAGCTGATGAAGAAAAGTGCAGATCTGTCAGACTACGTCATTATACATGAGTTGTGCCACCTGGTACATCATAACCACGGCAGGGAGTATTATGAGCTTCTGGGAAAGATCATGCCGGATTTCCGGGAAAGGAGAAGAAGGTTACTGCAGTAAAAAGACCGGCAATCAATATTCGTCATTCGGCAATCGAAAATCGAAAATCGCCAATCGAAAATCCTTACGCAATATTGGTATAGACTGCCTGGATGTCATCATCATCCTCCAGGCGGTCTATAAGCTTCTCAACATCAGCCATCTGCTCCTCGGTAAGTGTAACGGGGTTAAGCGGAATGCGCTTCAGTGAGGCTTTTTTCACCTCTATACCCTTATCCTCCAGAGCCCTGGAGAGAGAGCCAAAGCTCGGGAAGTCGGCATAAACATACCACATATCATCATACTCCTCAATGGATTCGAGGCCATCCTCAATAAGTTCCAGCTCAAGATCATCACCGGAAATGTCTGCCGGCGGTTCGAATTCAAATACTGCCTTGCGTGAGAACATGAAGTCGAGCGAGCCTGTCGGCACCACTGTGCCGCCATTCTTGCTGAAGGCTGCCCTCACATTGGCAATGGTGCGGGTATTGTTGTCGGTGGCCGCCTCCACCATTACAAGAACTCCATGAGGTCCTTTGCCCTCATAGGTAATCCCGGCATAGTTGGCAGTGTCTTTTCCGGCAGCGCGATCGATGGCAGCCCTGATATTATCCTTGGGCATGTTCTGCGCCTTGGCGTTCATGATCGCCGTGCGCAGGCGTGCATTCATCTCCGGATCAGTGCCCCCTTCCCTGGCTGCCATGGTGATTGTCCTGGCAAGCTTTGGAAAGAGTTTTGACATCTTGTCCCATCTGGCTTCCTTTGAAGCCCTGCGATATTCAAATGCACGTCCCATATATTAAGCAATTAATGGTTTGGATAAATGTGGGGCAAAAATACAATTTGGGCCGGATATTGCTATTCGCGTCAGCAAAAAAACTGTTTGTCAGGCAAAGAAGAGGTAAGCGATGAAAATTGCGGCTATGCTGCCCACGATATCGGCCGTCAGCCCGCAGATCACCGCGTAACGTGAATTTTTAATACCTACAGAGCCAAAATAGACTGCCAGGACATAGAATACCGTATCGGTTGAACCCTGCAGGCAGCATGCCAGTAGTCCCACAAAGGAATCTGCGCCGTGGATTGTCATTGCATCAATCATCATACCCCGTGAGCCGCTCCCGCTGAGCGGTTTCATGAGCGCTGTGGGGAGTGCCTCGGTGAATGAGGTGTCAAGTCCCATCCATGCCACCACGGCGGTAATGCCATCGACCAGCAGGTCCATGGCGCCCGATGCCCTGAACACTCCTATGGCAACCAGTATGGCCACCAGGTAGGGAATGATTGTTATTGCGGTCTTGAATCCATCCTTTGCGCCCTCAATAAAGGTCTCATAGACATTGACCTTCTTAACCATGGCCATCACTATGAATGAGATGATTATGCTGAAAAGGATGAAGTTTGCAGCAAAGGTGGAGATAGTGTTTATCTGATCCTGGGGCAGGGTGCTGAAATACCAGACTATTCCTGCGATAATGGTGGTCAGCCCTCCGAGGTATGCAAGCACAACGCGGTTAAGGAGGTTGATCTTCTGCGCTATTGCCACACTGATGAGCCCGGCGAGGGTGGCGATGAACGTTGATATGAGAATAGGAATGAATACGTCGGCAGGATTGGCAGCCCCCAATTGAGCCCGATAGACCATTATTGTAACCGGGATCAGGCAGAGCCCCGATGCATTGAGCACCAGGAACATGATCATAGGGTCAGAGGCCACCTCCTTGTCAGGATTATGTTCCTGCAACTCCTTCATTGCCTTCAGTCCCATTGGTGTTGCAGCATTGTCAAGGCCGAGCATGTTTGCAGCCACGTTTAGCATCATGGAGCCGTTGGCGGGACTGTCGGCCGGCAGCTTCGGAAAGAGCTTCCTGAAGAAAGGCCCTATGGCACGCGAGAGCAGTCTGACGGCGCCTCCCTTTTCTCCCACGCGCATCAGACCCATCCATAGCGTAAGCACGCCTGTCAGGCCGAGAGATATCTCAAAACCAGTCTTTGCGCTTGCGAAGGTGGAATCAACTATCCGGTTGAATATCTCCGTGTCACCGTTGAAGATCAGTTGCGCAAGGGCGAAGAGAAATCCAATCAGAAAAAATGCAATCCAGATATAGTTCAGAGCCATCCGGTAAATTCTCAGATCCTAAAAATAGGGATTTTTTTGATCAGCCGCAGGGCGAAGGAGAATATCAGAGCTCATCCACCTCAATTATTTCAAAAGGCACCTGGAGGATGGTCTTAAAATCCCTCCCTGCATCACGCATATTCTCATCACCCTTCTCACAATACCACCTGATAAGCACATCCCGGTCAGCCAGACTGATCCGTTCGAACCTCTTGAAAAGGGCATGTATCCTGTTTGATGAACTGGTGTTGAAAAATTCGAACTTAACGCTAAGTACCGTCCTCTCTGCCGGCCTGGCACCATATTTCTCAACATAGTGCAACAATGGCGTATAAAAACTGTTTGAGTTCTCGGGTACGGATTTGCCCCTTATCTCAAACAGACCAAGTTCAGGATCAAACGATACTGACGGTGTCCTGGATGTTTGCTTGATCTCTATCTTTTCCATATATATGAATACACAGCAAAGTATAAATGTATGGATTTCCTCCAATATAGACAAACTCGCCGTGAGATGTTGAAAAGTTACCGGGAAATTAACACTGCTTTATGCTACATTTGAAGACAACAGCTATTCATCATCAATCATTTACATAAAATGATCAGACAGACCATGTGGATTAAACGCCTATTAATCAGCATAATATATTTTCCCTGCCTGATTCCGATACTCCTGGCGGAAGAGGTGAATATCACCGGGACAGTCACTGACGGAGGCGGCGTGCCGGTAATGAATGCGCAAGTCTCCTTCTTTCTGAATACCAGGGAGTTCAGAGCCATATCCGGCACTGACGGCCGATATTCGTTGAAGGTCACCGGTTACTACAGTGATGTGGCAGGAGAATTCAGTGCAGGCACTCCCTACCCCAATCCATTTGACAACAGTGTGAATATTCCATTTATTATCAACACGCCAGGTGACGTAATGCTTACCATATACAACCTTGCCGGCGTGAAGATGCGGATCATGGTCTTTCCCGATGTGGCTCCCGGCAGTTACAATGCCATCTGGGACGGCTGCGGGCAGAACAATTCCCCCCTTAATGCCGGAATGTACATCTACGCGCTCACCTTTAAGGGCAGATCCTATAGCGGGAGGTTGGTTAAGTCATCCACCAGTGGGTCGCTCTCCTCCGGCAGCGGGCTGGAGCCGGTGATGCTGCCTCCTGACGAACCCCTGTCTGCGCCATCGCTTCGTTTCCCGGTGACAGCAGAGGTAACGGCAGAGGGCTATTACCCCGTTAGGCTCACAGATATCACCCTTGCCCGCGACACGGTTATTGACTTCGTCCTTACACAGAAACATTCCATGCCCTTCACCGTGGCCGGCAACTATATTGCCCGCTACATTGATGGTGAATACAAGCCGATGGTACTCAAAGGCATCAACCTCGGATCATCACCTCCGGGATACTTCCCCGGCGAGATAGCCTATGCCATTACTCCCGGTACCTATGAGAGGTGGATCAGGCGAATAGCGGAGGCGGGATTTAACACGATCAGGGTCTACACACTCCATCCGCCAGTTTTCTATGAGAAGCTGGCCGAGTACAATCAGCGTCATCCTGAGCGGCCCCTCCTGCTTTTCCAGGGGATATGGCTGGAGGAGATAGAAGATGGCACTGATCCATGGTGTTATGACATCATCAACAGACGTCAGGCATTCAGTGATGAGATCACGGAGGTCATAGACTGCATAAACGGCAATGCTGATATTGCATTCAGGTACGGTAAATCATACGGCATATACAGAACAGACGTTACCCAATGGACGGCAGGGTACATAATAGGGCGTGAGGTGGCACCGCAGGAGATAGATTCCACCAATAAATTCCATCCGGGCACCTCATCCTATTCCGGCACGCGTTTCAGCATCAGCGGAGGCAGCGCATCCGAAGCCTTCATCACCGAGATGCTTGACCGGGTAGTTGTCAGTGAAGAGTCAAAGTATGATGTCAGCAGGCCTGTCAGCTTCTCCAGCTGGCCTACGCTTGATCCGCTGGAACATCCGACTGAGATATACACTGACGAGGATGTAGCCTCCTTTGATATAACCAAAATAAGCCGCAACGGTGGTCCGGGATTGTTTGCCAGTTACCATGCCTATCCCTACTATCCGAATTTTATCAGCCAGGAACCTTCTTACATGGGGTACAGTGACAGTCAGGGGCCAAACAGCTACCTCGGCTACCTTACAGCCATGAAGAACCATTACTCATCGATGCCTCTGGTTATAGCCGAATTTGGCGTGCCCTCAAGCTGGGGCAGCGCCCACCAGTCATACAGCTCAATGCACCATGGCGGCTACTCCGAGATCCAGCAGGGTGAGAAGAATATGAGGATGCTGAATAACATGCTTGATGCCGGCTGCGCCGGCGGATTCATGTTCGCATGGATGGATGAATGGTTCAAGCGCACATGGATCGTCCTTTACCAGGAGGCCTACGGGATCGGTTCCGGTGAAGCAACCATCCCAACGCGCCAGCTGTGGCACAATGAGACATCGCCGGAACAATGCTTCGGCCTGCTTGCTTTTGATCAGAAGGATACTCCCTCATTCGTGCCTTACGATCTGGACCAGTCCGCAGGACCGGTAAGCTCAGTCACCGCCACCCATGACGAAGGATTCCTCTATCTGGAGATAAACACTGAATCCGATCTCACTCCTGCCGATGAGTTCATGATCGCATTTGATACCTATCAGGCCGGAACAGGCGAATCAACCCTCCCCGGTGGAGCCACGGTAAACAACAGGGCCGAGTTCCTGCTCACCTTCACCCTGAATGATGATACGGCGCTCCATCATGTGACACAGGCTTATGACATGAATGGTCTTACCGTGCGATTCAACCTCACGGACCCGGCAGTGCAGATGTTCAGGAGCACCATAACCGATGGAGATCCATGGAAGGTGATGAGATGGACAAATGACGGATTTGAGCTGACCTGGCAGGATATCGGGAAGGTACCCCTTGAGCACTCTTCCGCCTTCACGGAGGGTAACAGGGCGGCAGTAGCCTGGGACGGGAAGAAGATAAACATCAGGCTGCCCTGGACCATGCTCCATTTCTATGATCCCACTCAGATGACGGTCAACGACGGGGCGATCTCCTATGACGGTGGCTATAACTTTGAGATAATCACAGGTGAATCTGACGGCATTGCTGTTTCTGTCTGGCATAACGGGACCGTTATAAACACAACCAACAGGTACATATGGCCGAACTGGCTCATTGTTCCGCCCACCGGGGAACGGGAGAAGGCTTCACTCCATATCATCGAAGAAGGTTTATCCGCCATACCTGATTTTACGGATTAAAGAGGACTGAAGATTTGCGACTGTCGAGTTAATCGAAAATCGGAATCAGAAATCAAAAATCCGTCAGGCCTTCTTCTTCTCCTGGAACCCGCTTCTCTCCGCCTTACCCCATCCTTTCTTGCCACGAAGCGACTCAAGGTTACCCCTGACGGCAAAATAGGTATGCACCGGGTAGAAGAAAGGCTCAAGCATTGCTGTGCCGATGAGCCTCATCACATCACGTTTCCTGCGGTATTTATGGAATGTTATCTCCTCAAAGAGGACAGCCCAGGTTGTAAGGCTGACAGCGAAGCTGTAGACGAAAAGGAACAGCAGCAGGAAGAAGGGCAGGTTGAGGGCGCCTGTGATGGCAAGATAAATAGTATAGATTATACCGAGGAACGCTATCAGGGGTGCAGCCCATTCAAACAGCAGCCAGTATGGGTAGCCCAGCATTCCCAGTTTTCCGTAGCGGGCGTTAAGCATCATCTTGCGGTGTGACCAGAGTGATTCTATGAGGCCCCTTGTCCATCTTGTCCTCTGCTTGCGCATCGATTTGAGGTCAGAGGGCACCTCCGTCCAGCATAGCGGGTCAGGTATATAGGTGACCTCATATTTCTCCTTGTGTTCGGCCATGTAGCGCCTCATTCTAAGCACCAGTTCCATATCTTCTCCCACAGTCTTGATATTATATCCGCCGGCCTTGATTACCGTCTCGCGGTCAAACATACCCATGGCACCCGAGATAAGCATCAGCCCGTCGAGATGGCTCCAGGCCATGCGTCCCAGCAGGAAGGCACGGGTATAATCGAGCACCTGGAGTCTTGGAAGGAACTTTTTCGGGAGATTGATCTGACGGATATGGCCGCGCTCAATATCGCAGGAATTAACTATGCGGATCACACCTCCTGTACCTATGACCCTCTTTTCCTTCTCCTCAAGGAAGGGCTTGACCAGCTTGAGAATTGAATCAGGTTCAATGATTGAGTCTGCATCAATTGTCACTATCAGGTTGCTGCGGCTGATGTTGATGCCAGCATTCAGGGAGTCGGCCTTGCCTCCGTTATTTTTGTCAATGACGGTAAGCCGGTTGTATGCCGGGTCCTTGGAACGGTAAACGCCTCGTATCCTCTCGCAGGGGATACGGTAATCAAAGTAATAGTTTACCCTGACAAGCTCATATGCATCCCTGATCTTCTCAAAAGTGTCATCTGTTGAGCCGTCATTTACAATAATAACCTCGAAGTTGTTGTAGTAGAGAGAGAGCAGGGTACGAACATTATCTATAATTGTCTTTCCCTCGTTGAATGCAGGCGCAATTATTGTTATCGGCGGGCTCAGTGGTGAAAGGACCAGTGAGTTATAGTTGACATAGCTGTTCTTGCGCAGGTACTTTCTCAGCGCCAGGGCTGAATATATGCCAAGCAGCAGGTATGTCCCGAAGAGGACGAGGGTAAGGTAGAATATCAGATGTGCGAAGATAAATCCCATGGTATTCAGTATATCCTGCGGTCAAGCACGTGCCTGACTATGATGTTATAATTCTTATACTCCGATTTCATAACCTTGACAAGGGCCTGTACACCTGTCTCACCCATGTTTTCTATGGCTTTCACTGACTCTATCTGAAGCTGCACGTCATCTTCCTTGTCAAGCACCAGCTTGAGAAAGCCAAGCATTGATGTATCCGGCATCTTGCCCATTGACCTGACAATCTCGAGGCAGTTGTTGTACTCCTGGTACTTGTACATGCGCTTCATGGTATCCAGGGTGCTTCTCATATCCATATCGCCTGCCACCTCCACAGCCAGCCTGCTGACATGCGGATCACGGTGAAGCAGCACCTTCTTCATCTCCGGCTCAGCCTCTTTCTGTTTAAACTCCCTTATCATCCTGAGGGCGAACATCACCACTGTAGGATTCTCTGAGGAGAGCCACCGCTGAAAGTCAGGTACAGGCAGGTCATGCTGGATGATAAGATCATGCAGGGTTATCTGTTCCCAGAGTGAGAACGGCCTCTTAAGGTGCGACAGGAATTCAAAATGATCCTGGTCGCTCAGGCGTACCAGTGCAATCTGGGCCTCCATCCTCAGGATCTCGTTCCTGGAGTTCAGGCATCTGTACATCTCATCATTCCCTTCCCTGATGCCCATGAAGGCCAGTTCGCGGAATCCCTTTATCTTCTTGTGCCAGCGTCTGCTGCGTGCCCTGGCAAGGGAGTCATTGTCAAGCCCGAGGTCATTGTACAGCCTCGTGAGCTTCTCTCTCGAATCACCCTTAAGGTTTACACTAACGTCTATCATCTGGTCAATAAGCACCTGCCTGCGATAGTCATCCGAGGCAATCTTATTGAATGACTCATAGCCGCTGTTGCCGAAAAGGTAATCAATGATCAGCGTCTGGTACTGTTCAAGCAGATACTGACGGAGCTTTGCCTCCCTCTCCATTCTTCTCCTGTTAAGGAGAATGACAAGCAGCAGAATAAGCATCGTAGCCAGGGAAGCAATAATAGCAATTATCAGAGCATTTACCAGGGCTACCGATTTGCCGAAATAGTTATACCGTGAAAGCCATGGGCTGTCACCCTTCAGCAGGAAGATATTCCTGAACTTTTCCCACCTGGTCGGCTCTCTTCCGTAAATGATCTCAGTTTCCCCGTCGGATGCACCTGGTTCTTCCGCGATGGATGCTTCATTAATACCTTCCGCAGGAGGCATTGTTTCACTCTCCTGTACATCGGGTGCGGGCTGTATCGTATCCTGCATTCCCTGAACCTCATCCTGATGCTGTGCTGTCAGAATGGTATCTGGCTGCCCGGGCAGATAAGTCTCTGTTTCCTTCGCGGGAACGGATTTCCCTACGACGCCACCGGGGAATGAGACCGGTATGAAGAGGCAGGCAGACTGATCTCTCAGTGAACTGTTTATAAACACCTTGAACAATCCATCTTCCTCCACCAGGTCAAGTGAGAGACCGGTCATCTCCTCAACTCTGTTGCGCAGCGCTTCAGCATTGGCATGTCTGCTGAAAGCGCCCATCTGAATGGCATAATCGCCGCCGGCCAGTGAGATCAGTCCGTCTGCCGTCAGCTCGGCAGGAAATGATGACATGGCTGGCTGGACTTTGATATTTTTATTTATGGGCACCGAATCAGGCCCATAATCACATCTGCTGCCTGACAAATGCAGCGAGGCATTTCCCAGGGCAATGGTCAGCAATATGGTCAGGATGGCCTTCATTCTGCTTTTCCTATACCCATGATTAATCCTATATTGCCCTCAAACCTGCTGCGGTATGACGAGGGGTCATATTTCTCATAGGAGTATCCGGCTCCTATTCTGAAGGACCAGCGTGAGTTTATCTGGTTGAAGTAGGTGAGTCTTGCGCTGGAGGCTTTCTGGCGCTCCAGGTCCGTGATAATGTCATAGGGTTCGTCAGGGGCCGTTCCGGTACCCAGAGTTAACTGAAGATAATCGGTGATATCGAAATACCTCCTTGCCGTAAGGAAGAACGATGTTGTGACACCAATATCCTTGAAGTGGAAGTATCCCCTTGCTGAGAACCAGTAGTTACCCAGGTATTTTTCCACCGAAGCTGTTCCCAGGAAAATATTGTCTTCAAAATAGTAATAGTTGATGCCTGCTGACAATGCCCAGCCTAGAGGGAGTGACTGCCACAGCTCAAAGGCTGCCCTGTGCCTGGGAAACCATGGGCCGGGGCTGTAGGCGTAAGCCAGGTAGGCATAGTTATTGCTGCCCAGTTCAGGCCATGCTTCAACGGCAAACTGAATATCATTGTCGTTAAGCGGAGAGGGTTCTCCTATATTAATATGGCCATAGTTGACCATGGCCACCGCGGTGCCCCAGCTAAATCGGTGCCCTGCTCCCAGGCTGAAGACCTGCCAGAGGCGTTCGTAAGGATCATTGAATGTGTCAAACATGTATCCTGCCCTGATATCGGTAGGAAGGGTGAACTGCTGTGAACGGTCACGCATCCATCTCCTGATGTCAGTCACTGCCTCCAGGGCATCACTGTTGTCAGGATCGGTCATCAGCAGGGTATCTATTACTGCCGCCCCTTCCTCATACCGGCCCTGCCATGCTATGATCCTTCCGAGAAGTACCCTGGCATCTCCATAATCAGGATACTGGTCAACCAAAAGGCGGGCAGCAGGTTCAGCCACATCATACCGGCCTTCGAGAGCCAGCGTCCGTATCCTTGCATACTCCTCTTCAGGGTTGGTAATGGTCTGGGCAGACAGCATGCCCATGGTCATGATCATCATGGCCAGTGTAATGAATGTGGTTTTATATCTCCGTTGCCCCATATTTTCAGATAACTGCTACGGCCGCCCTAATCTTTGTCAGGAGATCATCCGGATCAAACGGTTTTGTAAGATAACCACTCACCTTCATCTCGGCAGCCTGACGCTGCATCTGAGGATCACTGAAGGCAGAGACGATGAGAACAGGTGTCTGCCTTTTCAGCTCGGTTCGCAGAAATCTTATTACCTCCAGTCCGCTGTGGTACGGCATGTGAATATCTATTATTGCAAGGTCAAAATCTGTTTTCCTGAGCGCTTCAATGGCCTTATTCCCGTCAGCTGCCGTAACAGAATCATATCCCTCGCGGTTTAGCACTACAGACATGGCCCTTGAAGCCATCTGGTTATCTTCACAAATAAGTATCCTCATCTTCTGAATAAATCTTTCCGCCCGTTTTTATAACGATATAATCTGACCTTTATTAGAGCAGAACGTCAAAAAGGCCGCTTTTGTATTGTCATCCTAAAAAAAGAAAGTCGGATTTTGACTTCCTGACAAAAACTGTCGATGATCTGCCTGTCAGGTATGACAAACAGATTAAAGTTCCTTTATCCTGATGTTCCTGAATTTTACAACTGAACCATGACCCAGGAATCCAATATGTCCCTTTTTGTTCTGCAGCCCGGGGTGTTCCTTACCGTCAATGGTTCCGTCAAGGGCAGCATCTGCAATGTCACCGTTGACAATTACAGTCCCGTTAAGCACAACCTTCACCTTCGTACCCTTCACTGTCACCTCCTGGTAGTTCCACTCTCCCAACGGCCGAAGGAATCCCCTGCGCGCCGCGATGACGCCATAGACTGAGCCGTGGTACTGGTAAGGCTGCAGTTCGGCATAGACAGAAGCCGTATTGTCAAGAATCTGCAGTTCCATTCCCACGTATGCGGCATCGCCCTCGGTGGGGGTTCTGATCCCCAGTCCGTTGTTGGCTCCTGGAGTAAGCTGGAACTCAAAGCGGAAGATAAAGTCATCATATTCCTTCTCAGTGTAGAGGTTTCCACCACTGTCATTGCCCGGCTTGATAACAATCATTCCATCCTCGGCCGTGTATGATACCCGGTTGCCAATCCATCCGTCAAGGTCTCTGCCATTGAAAAGTGAGACGAATCCTTCCTCCTTCTCCTTCTCCGATAGGCTGTATTCCGGGCTAGTGATTTCCCTTATCCAGATATCCCTGAAAGCCAGGTCAGTACCGTGAGCCTGCAGCTCAACGGGGCCGGTGGGGAAGATAGGGATGCTCCTGTCCCAGTAGTTTTCCATTATGACATTGTCAACCGTCAGTTCGCCGTTGAGCCAGACAGACACCCGCTCTCCGGTCATGATGATCCGGAAAGTATTCCATTCACCGACGGGATTGTCTGCCACTGTAAGCGGCACTGAAGGATTTTCCTGGTTGTTATAGAGTCCTCCGGAGCCCACCTCTGCCCCGTCATCGGTACGCGAGGTGTCCCATATCTGTACCTGCGGTGTTCCGCGCAGATAGATGCCGCTGTCACCATCCCTGGTTATGCGCCAGTCAACATACATCTCAAAATCACCGTACTCCTTTATGCTGCAGAGATTATCTCCCGTGCCGTTGAACCATATCATCCCATCCCTGACGCTCCAGTTCTCAAGCATCCTGATATTGGCTTCCTTCTGCTTGACGGACAGCTCCTTAGGCTTCATCTTAGCCCTGGCAAGAGGATTTTCCACCAGTCCCTGCCAGCCTTCAAGGTCCTTTCCATTGAACATCGGTTCGAACATTTCATCATCAGGGAGGTTCATTGATTCAATTGCCTCTGATGCTGCTTTTTTGACATCTTCTGAAGGATCGGAGAGATAGGGAATGATAAAGAATTGTGCCTGGCGGATACCGAGTGAGGCAGCCAGGGCCAGCATGCCTGACCTGGCATCAGGCGCAGCAGCGTACCGGGCCATATCCTTTATCATCAGGAGCTTTCGTTCCGGCGTCACCGCTGCTGCCGCCACCATTCTCATATAGGCGTCAAAAGCAGGCATGCCAAATGTCTTGTTTCCTGATGCGGTTATCCCCATCAGCACCCTGGCTGCCGAGTAATCTCTCCAGTGCGCCAGTGCATCAAAACATATATCACGTGTGATAGCGTCGCCGTTATCGAAATCATGTGCAACCTTTTTAAGTGCCTCTTCTCCTCCCGTAACTGCCAGCAGAGGTATCAGCTTTGCACTCTCTGCCCCCTTGTCCAGGGCTTGAAGAATAAGATCTGATCTGCGCTCAGGGTCATCATGCCGCATGGCTGCACCCAGGAGTGCCTGCTGCAGTTGGGTAACCTCAGCCCTGTCGGTAACAGTGCCAAGCAGTTCAGTGATTGCCGGCTGGTCATTCCATGAACCCAGCGAAGAGAGTGAGTTGAGGGCTGCTGCCCTTATCCCCAGGTCCTCCGAGCCGGTATAGGGAAGCACCGTTTGAAAATAATGGGTATCACCTGACCATGCCAGGAGCCTGATGAGGGTTACGGTAGCCTGTCCTGATGACTCCGGCAGCCTGTCAGCCACCATACTGATGCCTGTGCTGTCCAGTATGGTTGTGAGGGCGTTGGCAGCGGCACGGTGACCCTCCTCACTGTCATACTTCACTATCCAGGACAGGAGTGGCTCTATGGCTTTAGGACCCTGCAGCCTGGCGAGGGCAGAGAGTGCTGATGATGACACCTCCCTGGAGGGATCATCCAATGCTTTCATCATCAGCGGAACGGACAGCTCATCACCGCGCTCGCCCAGCATGAAAAGGATGTCTGCCTTCGCTTCGGGAGAGACCTTACCATATCTGTTGATCCATTTTTTTGTAGCATCGCTTCCCGTAATGGCTGATGCCAGGCGCAGAGCGCCTACTCTTACAGCCACATCCGGATCATCGGCAGCCTGCATGAGCATGCCAAGGGCATCATCCCCCTTCACCTCTGCTATAACGCTCATTGCTGCCAGCCGCTGGCTGGAAGCCTCAGGCGTCTGACTGGCTTCCATGACCTGGCTGGCAATGCGTTCCATCTTTTTCACCTCTCCTGCGAGTCCAATGTTACGGGCATAGAGCAGCAGGGCCTGTACCGCACCGGTCTGGTCCCTGCGGTATGATGCGGCAACGGCAGCCTCTGAGAGTATCTCTGCTGCTTCAGGAGCACCGGTGGAGGCGAGGGCATACAGGGCAGCTGATTTCTCAGAGGTGTTTCCCCTGTGGTACCACAACACATATGGCTCAACCGTTGTTCCAGGATCAGTCTCCGCCAGGGCAATCATCACCTGTGCAGCGCACGGACACTCATCGGCCCTGAGGGCGGAGGCAAGCGTCTCAACGGCGGCAGTGGACCCGATAGCCTGAAGGGCAATGACAGCATCATCACACATTTCGGGAGAGTTAATCCATTCCTTAAGTGCCTCTGCAGAGGGTCCGGAGCCAACCAGGTTAAGCTGTCGCATAAAGAATGATCTCACCTCCCTGTTGGTGGCAGATTGCATATACTTTATGCACTGCTTTTCCCATTCGCTCCTGCGTGTATCATCGGAGTCGGCAGAGAGATGGGTGGTCAGGGTGGAGATAGCATAACGGGCGCTTATGTCGTCACCCATGCCGGCGGGAACCACCTTCTGACAGATCATGTCCCTGCCCTCCTCTCCGAGAAGATACATATCTTCCATAAGCCTGGAGGCCAGCTCCTGGTTGTCAGCCGGCATGCGTGCAAGCAGGTCTGCTACCCTGGTGCTGAGGGTCCTTACATCCTGGGCTCCCGTAACTACACTGATAAGCAGCAGTATTGATGCCGCAAAAAGAGTTTTGATTCTGTTCATAATATACTGTTCCTTGTGTTTTACATATGCCATTCACCCCTCATCGGCTGGTCAACTAATGCATTGGCTGCCTCATCACCGATAAAGAGTTGTTTCTCGGGGTCAAACTTAAGGCTCCTGCCCAGCCGGAGAGCCACCACACCCATATTCACTATGGTGCATGATCTGTGGCCGTTCTGTTCATTCAGGGCGAAGGGGCGACGTGTCTTCACCGATTCGGTGAAGCGCGTGATCTGAGGCTCGGGGTCTGGAAGATCCCTTACCAGCTCCCGGAGGTTGGGTATGTCTGAGACAAAGCCCTTGTAGATTTTCCCGAGTGGCCCTTCGATATATGCCGCATCCCTGTCGCGGTTTTCTCCGTCAAGAATGATCTGGCACCCGTCCTCATAGGTGTATGTGATCCTGCGCCAGGATCCCACAGCGTCATAGTGCTGCTGTGGAGCGTCAATCTCAACGGTGACCGGACTGGTGTCATCCTTTCCCAGCAGGTACTGGACGGGATCAATATAGTGTTGCCCCATGTCTCCCAGTCCTCCCCCGTCATAGTCCCAGTATCCCCTGAAGTTCTCGTGGACGCGCATCTTGTTGTAAGGCTTGAATGGAGCAGGTCCAAGCCACATATCATAATCAAGTTCAGCCGGTACCGGTTCGGGAACAAGGTCGGTTAGTCCGCTCCAGTAGAACTTCCAGTCATATCCGGTAATTCCGCTGATGGTTACCTTCAACGGCCAACCCAGCACTCCGCTACTGACGACCTTTTTAAGAGGCATGACGGTAGTACCCAGACCGTAGAACTGGCCTGTAAAGCGGAACCAGGTGTTAAGCCTGAACATCCTGCCGTTGGCCCTGACGGCCTCCACCACCCTCTTGCCCTCACCTATTGTACGGGTCATCGGCTTCTCGCACCATATGTCCTTGCCTGCCTCGGCAGCCATTCTGGCGATGATGCCATGCCAGTGAGGTGGAGTGGCTATGTGCACTATGTCAATGTCAGGTCTGTGAATCAGTTCGCGGAAATCGTGATATCCAACCACTCCTTTCCCGGCTTTGTCAAGGGCTCTTTTAAGGTGCCCTGAATCAACATCGCAGACAGCCAGGAGGCGCGTGTTTTCATAATTGAAATGGCCAAGACCCATTCCTCCCACACCTACAATTCCCTTGGTCAGATGGTCACTGGGGGCAAGGTAACCGTTGCCGCCCAGCACGTGCCTGGGAACAATGGTGATGGCAGCACCTGCCACTGCTCCTTTCCTTATAAATTCTCTTCTCTTTAATGAATTCACTGACATGATTTTATGATTTAGTCTTCCGGAACATTGTACTCTTTTCTCAGAGCAGCGAGTTTCTTTCTGAGTTTCTGCTCCACCCGGTCATAGGCCGGATCATCTATCAGGTTATGCATCTCATGCGGATCAGCGGCGAGGTCATACAGCTCCCACTGGTCTATGTCATTATAGAAATGAATCAGCTTGTACCTGTCAGTCCGGATACCATAGTGTCTTCTGACCGCATGTTCGGCGGGGTATTCATAATAGTGATAGTAAAGTGCATCACGCCATTTTTTTGGTTTTTCTCCTCTGAGCAGCGGCACCAGTGAGACGCCCTGCATCTCATCAGGAGGTTTCACCCCTGCCAGTTCCAGGAATGTGGGGGCGTAATCAATATTCTGTACCATCTGGGTAATGTCTCCGTGGGCAGTGAGCGATTCCGGCAGTCGCATCATCAGGGGAGTACGGAAAGACTCTTCGTACATGAAGCGCTTATCAAACCAGCCATGTTCACCCAGGTAGAAGCCCTGATCAGAAGTGTATACCACGAGGGTATTTTCCAGCAGGCCGGCCCGCTCAAGGTAATCAAGCAGCCTGCCGGTATTGCGGTCAACAGACTCGATGGTCCTGAGGTAGTCAGTGAGGTACCTGTTAAGCCTGAATAGTGCCAGCTCCTCACCCTGTGGCGGGTTTGCCCTGTAGGCCTCGCTGATGCTGTCATACTCCTTCAGCCATGCTTCGCGCTGCTCCGGGGTCATACGCCGGTTAAGGTACCAGAGATAGTCCTGTTCAGTTTTGGTAAGGGAATCGCCCGGGGCGCTGGTGATCTTGAGGTCATAGGACATGCGCATATCTCTGATGACGCTCATCTCCTGAAGACCGGCGGCGGCTCTGCCCTCATATGTGTCAAAAAAATTATCCGGTACGGGGAACTCTGTGCCATCAAAGAGATCGAGGTCACAGGTGTCAGGCATCCAGTTGCGATGGGGAGCCTTATGGTGCACCAGCAGGCAGAAAGGTCTGGTGGTATCACGCTGTTCCAGCCACCCGATGGCCTTATCGGTTATGATTGTGGTAGCGTATCCCGTCTGCCTGTAAGTGCGTCCCATCTCAATGAAGTCAGGGTTATAGTAGCTACCCTGACCAGGAACAATACTCCAGTAGTCAAAGCCTGTTGGTTCACTCTTGAGGTGCCATTTGCCGATGAGTGCTGTCTGGTAACCTGCCTCACGGAGCAGTTTGGGGAAGGTCACCTGTGAGCTGTCAAACCTGGCACGGTTATCCCTGTGGCCGTTGGCATGGCTGTGCTTGCCGGTGAGGAGCGCCGCCCTGCTGGGAGCACATATTGAGTTGCATACAAAGCTGTTGCGGAAGATAATTCCCTCCTCCGCAATGCGGTCGAGGCTCGGGGTTTTGTTTATCCGGCTTCCATACGCGCTTACAGCCTGGTAGGCGTGGTCATCAGTCATTATGTAGACAATGTTCAGCTGCTGTGGTTCAGGCTCAGACCCTGAGCAGCCCAGGATCAGCAGTGACAGCAGAATTGCAGGGAGGCATTTCAGTTTTTTCATGTCATGTCATTCTTTTCGGGTGAAGGCAGTTGGTCTATTTCGCCGGGGATACCCGGCTGCCGTCAGATAGTAACAATCCTTTTTCTGATAATGATCCATGCCACTATCAGCAGGTAGACTGCACAGAGCAGTAGCACCCCCATTCCCGGCACCACCCCCATGGAGTCACTCACCAGTCCCATCAGCGGAGGGATGAGGGCTCCGCCGGAGATAGCCATCATCATCAGACCTGATATCTCATTGCTCCTCTCAGGGTATTTCTGAACAGTGAGAGAGAAGACCAGGGGGAAGATGTTTGCCACGCCGAGGCCTATCAGGAAGACGAGAATCCATGCGGCAGCCTTTGATGCCGGGATAATCATGATAAGCAATATTGTTATTATTGAGAGCACAGCGCTGTAGAGGAATCCTTTGGTTGAAGCAAGCTTCGTCAGTATCAGTGCCCCCAGGAAAGTGCCAAGCATACGTCCGAAGAAGTAAACACTGCGGCCTGACTGTGCGCTCACCTCTTCAAACCCGAACCTGGTTGTCAGGTATTTGCCCGAGAAATAGTTGAATCCCACATCGATACCCACTACCAGGAAGATGGAGAGAACCATCATCAGTATGTATGAGTTGCCCAGCAATTTGAAGGCGGAGGCCATTGAGGCCCTGCTTCCGGTAGCTGCAGTCTCCTCAATCTTAACTGAACCTAGCCATAGCACACTGAGAAAAGAGATAATCCCATAAACGAGGAAGAGTATCTTCCAGTCGCCCAGCCTGCTGGCAAATAGTGCCGCCAGCGGAGCTGCCAGCATAGAGCCTATGGCTTTGATAAACTGCGAAAAACTGAGGAAGCTGGATGCTCTCCGCCCGGGCACCACATCCACCAGCAGCGGATTGGCGGAGACCTGGACAATGGTGTTCCCTATTCCCAGCAGTGCGAAGCCGGCAATGACCGTCACGAAGTTGTAGAAGAGATAGGGGATAAGGAGGCCTATTCCCGTGATAACCATGCCGGCGTTAAGCATGCGTCTCTTTCCAACACGTGCCTGCAAGATCCCTACAGGCACTGAGAGGATGAAGAACCATACAAAAGCAGCAAATGGTATCAGACCCAGAATAAAGTCGCTCAGTCCCAGATCACCTGCCACACGGTCCTTGCCGATACCCACCAGGTCAACGAAGCTCATCACAAAGAAAGATAGGAGTACCGGAACTACCAGTCTCATCTCGATTTTTTTCTCATTCATAGTGTTCAGGTTAATTAGTCTTACATCAGGGTGAGAGTCGGCTGCACCGCCTTCCAGAATTCCTCATCAAGGAGGTAAGCGCTGCCCAGCAGTGCCGCATCTTCCTTCAGTTCGGAGATGGCTGTCACCGTTTTACATCCCTCATTCCGCAGAGTCTCTTCCATTGCCTTCCCGAAGAGATTGTACGCGTGGGAGATGTTTCCTCCAATAACAAGAGTCCCGGCATCGAACCGTTTCAGCCATGGAGCCAGGAAAGAACCGAGGTTATTGCCGAACTCGATAAAAATGTCCAGCACTTGAGCATTTTCCGCGGCCATCATAGCCACCTCCCTCACTCCTTCTGCTTCACGACCCGTCACTTCCTGGTAACAAGCAGTAAACCAGCGTGTTGAAAAGTAGTCATCAGCTATGCCGGTTCCATAAGGCAGATGATAAACGCAGCCCATCTCCGGCACCCTTTCTCCCTGCACCACCGGGATACGGTTTTCAAGGAAAGCTGATCCAAAGCCGGTACCCAGTGTTATGGCCATCATTCTTTCATATTCTGCAGCCTTGCCGGCCCATGCCTCACCCACGGCGAAGGAACTGGCATCATTCATGAACCTCACCCTGCAGTCACACGGTAGTCCAAGCCGGGAGCTGATGGCTCTGGCAATATTTATTCCATATAGTTTTTCATATTTCGGAACACCTTTAATAAGGCATATGCCCCTTACATAGTCGAATGGTCCCGGCATGGCAAATCCTATTCCTCGCAGATTAAAGATCTGTATACCTCTGATAACCTTTTTCAGGATATTGGTCCATACTGACAGTATCTCATCTGCTTCAGCCTTATTGTCTACAGGGCTCTCTGCCCGTGAACCGCTTATTATACGGTGTTTTTCCATATCTACAGCTACGGCTGTGATATGGCTTCCGCCAATATCCACTCCGATGGCGATGTTCTGAAATGAGGAATTCATTGATGGTCTGTTCAGGATCCGGTTTTAAGGCTTTGAAAATATCCATTTTTCACTAATAGTGCAAAGCAGATAATCATATTATTCCGAAAAAATAGGAGCAGTCTGAGAAATGTTATAATTTCGTGTAAATAAGATCTTACCCCTGAACGTTCAAAATCAAATCTCGTCATGCCAAAAGCCACCAAGGAAGAGGCGCTTCTGTACCACAGTCGCGGCCGCAAGGGCAAGGTAGAAGTCATTCCTACAAAGCCCTACTGTACCCAGTTTGATCTCAGCCTGGCCTATACGCCCGGCGTGGCACATCCGTGCCTTGAGATAGAAAAGAACCCCGAGGATGCATACATGTATACCGCTAAGGGTAATCTTGTAGCAGTAATATCCAACGGCACTGCTGTTCTTGGCCTGGGTGACATCGGGTCGCTGGCCGGCAAGCCGGTGATGGAGGGCAAGGGGCTACTGTTCAAAGTCTTTGCCGATGTGGATGTTTTTGATATTGAGATTGATGAAAAGGATCCGGAAAAACTGATAGAGATATGTGCAAAGATTGCTCCCACCTTCGGGGGCATCAACCTGGAGGACATAAAGGCGCCGGAATGCTTTGAGGTGGAGACAAGGCTCAAGCAGATGCTTGATATACCGGTCTTCCACGATGACCAGCATGGTACTGCCATCATCTCGGCGGCCGGACTGCTCAATGCTGTTGAGATCACCGGCAAGAACCTGTCCGATCTGAAAGTTGTGGTATGCGGGGCAGGGGCAGCAGCCAACTCCTGCACACGGCTGTATGTGGCCCTCGGGGTTAAGAAGGAGAATGTCATCATGGTTGACAGCAAGGGGGTAATAAACAGTAAGAGGACTGATCTCAACAAGTACAAGAAAGAGTGGGTCACCCAGCGGGATATCAGCACACTGGCCGAAGCTGTTGTTGGAGCCGATCTTTTTCTCGGACTCTCTGTTGCCAACACGCTGACGAAGGAGATGCTCAGCACCATGGCCCCTGATCCTATTGTTTTTGCTATGGCCAATCCCAATCCGGAGATCAGTTATGAAGATGCCATGTCAACGCGTGACGATCTGATCTTCGCCACCGGCAGATCAGATTATCCCAACCAGATAAACAACGTTTTGGGATTTCCCTTCATTTTCAGGGGAGCGCTGGATGTACGTGCACGTAATATCAATGAGGAGATGAAGCTTGCGGCCACCAGGGCGCTGGCTGCCCTGGCAAGGGAGAAAGTACCTGCTTCAGTACTGGAAGCCTACTCGTTGGAGAGTATTGAGTTTGGGCGTGAATACATAATTCCAAAGCCTCTTGATCCCCGGCTGATCTCATGGGTAGCTACGGCGGTAGCCCGCGCAGCAGTAGAGACGGGAGTAGCGCGGTCAGTGATTGAGGATTGGGATGCCTACGCGGAGTCGCTTGACAAACGCACATCGGAGCATATTAAACGGATATCGGAGATTTGCTGTCTCTGAGACAAAAACCGGAAGAGGCCGGATGACATTTGGTCACCGGCCTCTTCACCTACCCTCCTGTTTGACAACCAACCAGCTGTGCCAAACTCTGAAAACACACAGCTTTATCCTTTCAGCTTCACACCCAGTTTCGTCTCGTACATTGTAAGTACGAGTGACGATATCTGCTCCAGGGTGAAGCTGCTCCTGTTCAGTGTCACATCAAAGAGATAATCAATGCTCTGAGGCTTCTTGTCAAGAAAGTCAACAATCAGCTTGTATCTTTTCTCATCAGTCTGAAGGGTATATTG
>JAAZAP010000132.1 GCA_012514255.1 Bacteroidales bacterium
CAAGAACAGGATCTTCCTTGATGACATCAAGGTAGAGATCATTCTTCCTTAGAGTTTTTGGGTTAGTTTCAATTAAAGGGGCGTTCATCTGAGGTGAACGCCTCTTTTATTCGGATGTCTGCCGTAACAGATGCACGGGATAATAAGGTGAATTAATCCTCTGCTGAGGCATGATGGAACAGCAGCTCAGCGGGCACGGGCTGCCTGGCTACACCGGGGCCTTCCCAGTTCAGACTGAGACTCTGACGATACAACCTCTGGAAGTAACGGACTGTTATGTTGTGGATGCCAGCCTTCAGGGCTGCACGACCCTCATTGATGATACCATGATGAAACTTATCACCATCAACCACCAGTTCATCATTAATCCAGACCCTTACGCCGTCGTCTGAATTGGTATAGAAACTGTATATGCCGTCAGAAGGAACCATAATATACCCTTCCATCTGGAGTCCGAAATTTTCCGTCGGGGCACCGTCAGGGATTCTTACCGCTGGTGTAACTCCTTCAGAAACCATATCGGTGCCAATGTCCATGACAGATCCGAATTCACCCCTGTACAGGGTATAGCTCAGACCCGGCTTCATGCTTCCGGCAGCAGCAGGTTCATTTAGCGCTGTTTTTCTGAACACTCCCGCCATCACGGCGCTCTTTCTGCCGCCGGGCATCACCGTCACGGACTTTAGTGTGATCTCCGGAGCGGGGGTAAGAGCGAGTACGCCATCATATCGCTTTGATCTCTCATCAGGCTCACTTCCATCAGTAGTGTAAAATATATCCGAGCCTGCTACTCCATTTGTAAGTTCAACGGAAACAGTATCAACGGTGACAAGGTTTATGGCTTCGTACCCTTGCGGGTAAGGCACTCTGTATTTAATACCCATGGCATCATAGCGGACATACTGCGCTGCCATACGTCTCTCAAATCCCTCATATTCAAGTAGTTTATTCGGTGTCCAGAGAGCCTCCGCCAAAGCCGCCAGGCGCGGGAAGAGCATATATTCTACGTGTTCCTCATCAGCTATATACTCAGTCCAGAGATTAGCCTGAGCACCTATGATATGCTTTCTCTTCTCTTCATCAATCTCAGACGGCATTATATCAATTGAGTATACCTTATCCATCGGGAGCATCCCTCCTATTGATAGGGGCTCATTGTATTCCGACTGGTAGTAGTCGAGATAGACAAATGAATGAGGCGTCATTACCACATCATGACCCATATTGGCTGCGTGAATGCCACCACTGTGTCCTCTCCATGACATCACCGCTGCATTATCAGCAATACCTCCTTCAAGTATTTCATCCCAGCCTATGATCTTCTTGCCCTTTGTTGCCAGAAATGCTTCCATGTGTCTCACAAGATAGCTCTGCAGTTCATGTTCATCCTTAAGGTCATTGTCAGCCATTTTCTTCTGGCAGCTCGGGCACTGCTCCCATCGGACTTTCGGGCACTCATCGCCACCGATATGAATATACTCATAGGGGAAGAGCTCAGCAACCTCGCTCAGCACCCCTTCCAGAAACTCATAGGTCTCCTCCTTCCCTGCGCAGAAGACATCTTCAGACACTCCCCACCTGTTAAAGGGAGGTACCGGCCCGCCGGTGCATGAGAGCTGCGGGTAAGCCTGCAGGGCGGCCACGGCATGGCCTGGCATCTCTATCTCCGGCAGGACGTTTATATGCAGCCTCGAAGCGTATTCCACCACATCGCGCACATCCTGCTTTGTGTAATATCCGCCATGCCTTGTGCCATCATATACCCAGGGCGTCTCGCTGCCATGCCCGGTGAGTGTCTCATCCCTCCATGCAGCAACCGAGGCCAGCTCAGGATATTTTTCAATCTCGATTCTCCAGCCTTGGTCGTCTGTCAGATGCCAGTGAAAAGTATTGAGCTTATGCATTGCCATTGCATCAAGCACCCTGAAGATGAATTCTTTCGGAAAGAAATGACGGGAGACGTCAAGATGCATGCCACGCCATTTATACTGTGGTGCATCACTGATATTTACGCATGGTATGGCGATCTTTCCTTTCAACAGTTTATTGGAAGGGTAAATAAGCTGAATCAGCGTCTGAATGCCATAGAAGAGTCCGGCGTCACCACCTGCAGTAACAGCTATTGCATCAGACCTTACTTCCAGCCTGTATGCCTCGGGGTTCTCAATCAGACTGTCACGTGTTGCAGTGATGACAGTGGGAAGATCCGGTTCCTGTTGTTCCGTAACCATTGTAATTCCATAACGCTCTTTAAGGAACCCATTGAACATAATGGCAATTTCTGCAGCATTGCCAAAAGCAGGGTCAATGACAATTCCGGTCATTGTACTCAGCAGAAACTCCCCATCACCAGGTTCCAGCGTTACAGGCTGAGGAATCAGTGAAAAGGGATCGTATTTAACTGCGTCTGCCCCTGAATTACATGCGACCAGTGCAGTAAACATTAAAGCAAGTAATGCTGAATTGGCGGAACGAATGATAAAAGTTGCACTCATTTTTGTTCAGACTTTAAGGAAAATCCTGTGACGATAAAGAAACCAGAGGAAGAACCACACCACGGCTATATATCCCAGGGAGCTGATGAATGGTTGGAGCATGGCAGGCGACAGGTCATGGATGCCTTTAAGAAAGAAATCGCGAATGATGTCAAACCTGAGTATCCTGTGTTGCAGCACATAAATTGTAATGGAGTTCATGCCTATAACCACAAAGAAGAAGGCCCATTTTCTTTTCTTCCACACATCGATGATGAGGTAAAACAAGCCCAGAAGCATCAGGCTCCACCCTCCGGCGTACAACACGAAGGAGCTGGTCCACAGGATCTTGTTTATCGGGAAGAAGGTACTCCACAGCAGTCCGAGGAGCAGGCTGGCCAGGCCGGCGCCAATAATGATCAGCGCTTTTCGCAGTCCTGTCAGTCCCTGCTTTTCAAGGCGGAGCAGATGGCCTGCAAAAACCCCTAGAAGAGCAGTGGATACAGAGGGTATTGTACTCAGAATACCTTCCGGTTCATTGAAGGTGGTATACATTGTTCCAGGCAAGAGTAACCTGTCAATGTAGCCTGCCAGGTTACCTTCAGGTGTAAGCACTCCTGCACCAATACCCGGTACAGGCACAAGCATCATCAGCAGGCAATAGATGATCAGCAGGCTCCAGAACCAGGTCACCTGCCATCTGATACCTGCATTCAGCACAATCATTGCAGCCAGGAACCATGCTACACCTATCCTGCCAAGCACACTGGCAAATCGCATATTGTCAGGATTAAGTTCCAGAATACGGTTAACCAGCATGCCCAGAATCACAAGAATAATCATTCTTTTTACTGCGTGCTGGTAAATTTTTCTGCGTGATTCACCTCTGGCTGCCCTTGAAGCAAATGAGTAGGGCATGGAGACACCTGCGAGGAAAAGAAAAAGCGGAAAAATCATATCATAGAATGCAAAACCATTCCATTCAACATGATGCATCTGGGAGTTCATCCAGGTAAAGACCGGCCAGCCGGTTACAGTTGCCAGTGCCCATACCAGCTTCTGCCCACCGGTTATCCAGAACATGTCAAATCCTCTGAGGGCATCCAGGCTGTAGAGCCTTCCGGATTTTGCGGAACTCCCGCCGCTGCTGCCACCGGAATGATTGAGGGCAATCTCTTGTTCCCTGGTTGTTCTGCTCATACTAGTTGAGTATTTCTACATGATCAATTATTACCTCTGCCTCCCGTCCGTCAGAGGGCGGAGTGCCTCTGAAAAGCCACAGGTTCATCTTAAGTCTCTCATCGCTGTCAGGAGGATTGTCAGCGCCAAAGTAACTCCAGCGTGCGATTATCTGATTCTCACTGACCGGTTCTTTTCGGTGACCATGATAGCTGGCAAAATCGATACGTTTTTTGCTCCATTCGAAGAGGTGGGTTGAGTAACTTCCATCCAGGTCCGTCCTAAATCGTGCCTTGTTACCTGGCTTATATGAGGGTTGAATGACATACTGAGCTTCATGATTGTTATCAATACCCCACCGGGAAAACTCGATATCAATCTCCTCTTCGTCGTTCTTATAAGTATAAAGTCCCCATACCACCTGTTTGTCAAGACTATCAGGTCTGGTTGACAAATAAAAGATGTACCTGCCGTACCCGGTGTGTTGTGCCAGCTCAACCCGTGAGCAGTTCCATCTGCCGTCCCTGTAAGTGATCTTCATGTGAAGCCTGCCACGATCATCAACCCATACATTTTCTTCCGAGTCATTGAAGTAGTTCGGCCCGGGACCAGCCTTCCGGCCGCCGGTTGTGGAAACCACCCAATCGTAGCCGGAAAAACTGATAATTCTCGCGCCTTCCGGTATGACAAGTTCGGGCTCGCTGTCTGAGCAGGCAGCCATCATGGCATAGAGAAATACTATTTTCAGTAATCTGGACATAAAGAGTCTGTTCCCGGTTCTTTATATCTCTTCAACAAATAACGTTCTGCCCTCCTTGATTGTTCTTTTCACACTCAGTCCGGAGCTCTCCGCCCTGAGCAGGATCAGGTCTGCCACTCCTCCTGGGCTAAGGCGGTATTCACCCGGTAATCCGGCCAAACGATACGGAATCCTTCCTGCCATGTCAAGGGCCTCACTGGCTGAGGCCAGGTCCTTTGAAACAAGTGTCTCCACGCAATGAAGCAATGATTTTCCAGATCCGGCAAGCATATCAGGATTACCTCGCATATGAAGTTTGCCTGCATCAGTGAGTGTCACCTCTCCTCCTATGTGGGTGGTATAATTTCCCGGCTCCATACCTGTCAGGCTGGTTGCATCACTGACAAGTATTACTTTCCCGGGTTTCATTCTCAGGAATACCTTCATCACAGGGTCAGGGAGGTGGAAACCGTCAGAAATAATTGTGGCGTACAGTTCATCTGCTGCCAATTGTTCCCAGAGGTAATTCCTGTGTCTGGGAAGCATTGCGTGTGAACCGTTGCCCAGATGTGTGGAGAGTAATGCTCCGGCGTCCACAGCCTCCCTGATTTGCTCCGGTTTGGCTGCTGTATGTCCTATTGAGACTATCACATTGCTTTCGGCTGCCTTTCTGATAAAGTCAGCTGAGCTCGGCCATTCAGGTGAAAGGGTGATAATGCGTATCATGCCGTTGCAGGCTTCCTGCCACCGGCAAAAGAGTTCCCAGTCGGGTGGGACTACATACTCTGCCGGATGAGCTCCGCGCGCTCCGTCCTCCGGAGAGATAAATGGCCCTTCGAGGTGAATGCCTCCCACTGCAGATGCCGCCTCCGGGTAACTCCTGCAAGCCTCGGCTATGGCAGCCAGTGACCTGGAGATATTGTCACTGCTGTTCGTGATAATTGTCGGGAAGAAGGTTGTCACTCCTTCTCTCCATAACCTGACAGCAATTTCTTTTACTGTCTGAGGCAGCAACGGGTCAGTGTTAAGATCGTGCCCAGCATAACCATTGACCTGCAGATCAACCAGCCCAGGTGCAATAATCAGCTCACTGTCAACGGATGTCCGTATGGCAGACATTTCAGTGATCAGTCCGCCATCGATGCACACCCGCACCATCTCTCCCGTCAGGTAATGACGTCCGGTTATTATATTGTCATTGGCAGGCATGAGTATCCTCCTTTATTTGCTGATTGACTTTAGAAGATTGTCCACTCTGGCGGGAACACTCTTTTTGCCAAGCAATCCGGCAGCAACATACAACAGCAGTGAAGTAAAGAGAGGCACTCCAACCTCAAGTGCCAGCGATGCACCCGGTATAAGCTTGACAATGATAAAACCTGCAATACCCGCCACGATGGATACTATTGCTATGTTGCTGTCACATTTCCGGAAAGCAGGCAGAAGACCAAGGATCATAGGGATGGCTATGGGGCCAAGCAGGGCTGCGAACCATGACACTATCAAACCGAATACACCCCCGAAACTTTCCGCGTTGATGGCTATCAGAATGGTGAGCACCGTGAATGAGAATGTTGAAATCCTGGCTGCCAGGAGAACCTTTTTCCGGCTGAAATTCTCAAAGCCCTTAATGAAGCGGGGCATAATATCACGGGTAATAACAGCTGAGATTGTATTTGCGTCAGATGAAGTCATTGAAAGGGTATTGGTGAAGAGCGATGCCATCACCAGCCCCACCAGTCCTGCTGGCAGAAATTTCAGTGCCAGCATCCCGTATGACCTCGTCGGGTCCTCCAGGTCCGGGAGGAAGATGGGTGCCGCAAACATCGGGAAGAAGAGAACCGCCGGCCATATAAGGTATAGAATTGAGGAGAGTGTGGCCGCTTTCTTGGCCACCTGGCCTGATGAAGAGGCGATGAACCTGGTGGCCAGATGCCAGGTGCCACCGCTATAGCTGAAAAAGTCTATAATAACCATTGCAATCAGGAACTGCCATGTATACGGATCACTGAAGAGGGCAGAATGCCCCTCCGGAAGCCGGTCCCACATGGTAAAGAAACCGGCAACGCCATCACCAAAATTTACCAGAACAATGATGAACATGGTGATTCCAGCCACCAATTGAACCAGGAACTGGGCAAAATCATTCACCACATCTGCCCAGAGACCACCCAAAGTACTGTAGATAAGAGAAACGGAACCCGCCAGCAGGATGCCCGTGATGAAAGAAGTTCCTGCAAAGATATTGAGCAATACAGCTATGGCAGCCCACTTGGCACCCACATCAAAGATTTTGATGATCACTCCTGACCAGGCAATAAGCTGTTGTGTGTTGAGATTATAGCGTGTTACGAGGTATTCGGTAGGCGACTGTATCCCGGTGGCTATCCTGAGTCTGGCCCAGCGAGGTGCTATGAGGTGCGCCCCGAGAAAGGTTGCAACTGCCACTGCGCAGGCCCACCATACATATATAGTAAGACCATGAGTGTAAGCAATGCCGGCGTAGGCCACGAAGACCGCTCCACTGTAACCTGAGACATGATGTGAGACTCCGGAGAGCCACCACGGCAGTTTTCCTCCGGCCGTAAAGAAGTCAGCCGAGTTCTTTACCCTCATGTAGGCCCAGAATCCTATTGAAATGAGCAACAGGAAATAGAGTGTCAGGACAATCCAGTCAATAAGCTGCATATCTTTTATTTAAGTTGATTTCTACTACGGACAAGAGAAAGCCAGGCCATTGCATACCTTCTGCCCATGATCCGCTGTGACGGCCCGTCAAAGTGCACCTTGTCCGCTTTAGGAGTTGTACCGAATGAACGCACGAGAATGACACCACCATCAGTGGCAGATATGGAGGCAAGTACATCATTTATCTGCAAATACTCCAGCCGGTTCTTTTCCACACCAGGGAAGAGTCCCAGTTCCCCTGCCACAATGGGAAGATCAGGATCTTCTGCAACAGTACGGAAATAATCAAAGAGTGCTACCGTGTTCTCCCTGTAGAGCGGAAGTTTTGCTTCAGCAGCGTCAGACTCACCCTGATGCCATATTACTCCCTTAACAACGCCATAGTTCATAGCCCACCTGAGCCTCTCGGTAAGATTGCTCTTGAGGCGTACACCATTGAAGAGGGAGTCGCTCAGCCAGTCGGCAGTTGAACTGCCACCGACGGCACAGGGTATCAGCCCGATAGATATATCTTCATCAATATGACTGATCAGCGTCCTTGCAAACGCCAGTCCAGGTCCCAACCCTGTCAGTGCCGGCTGGTAGAGCTGCAAAGGTTCCTTTGCCAGTGCCCATTTCATGTCGGGGGTAACTGTCAGAATCCTGGATTGGGGTACCGTATCACAGGGTTCCACCATTCCCCTGCCAGCCATATTTGACTGGCCTGCCAGGACAAAGAGCCATAATTTATCTGGCGCAGGCATCTTTTCAACACAGACAGTGGTGCGCGGGAAGAACTGCGTATACCCTTCCTGCGCCAGAACGATGCTGGCAAAGCTGCTGAATGCCAGCAATAATATAAACCTGACTGTGACCTTCATGTTCAGGGAGTCCTGCGGCCTGTTAGTCTCCTGTGGAGGAGTATCAGTTTCCGGTTTCTTATCATATTCTGATGTTCAATCTCAGATTCATGAAGGAATCCTCTGTTGAGTCTCGCAAACCGCCTGTCGAGATCTTTCGTCTCCTGTATGAGCTTCTCCAGTTCGGTAATAACGCTTTTCCTGTCATCTATTGAGAAATCAGTTGAGTTGAAGCGACTTTCCGCCTCCCTGAACCTAAGATAATGAAGCCTTATATCCAGCATTAACCTGAAGTGTTCAAACTCATCACTGTTGCTGGCTGGCTTTATGCTGTTCATCTTTTTCACAGCCTCTTCAACAGTTTCCCTCAGCGCAGCGATGGATGGAGAGGTTACCGGTTTGCCATTCACAATCAGCTCACTTGGTATAGTGAGAACCTCCCACAGCAACTCGCCCTCAGTTTTTGTCACACCGAACCGTTCCGTCGCATATCGCACCACGAAGGCGTGCGGGTCCAGAGGCTCAGTACTTCGCAGTGCCTCAGCATATGAGGCAAGCAGTATCCTGAATCCTGACAGTGGCCAGGTATTTCGTATCTGCTCCATGTCAGTCACCTCATAGTTCACATCCCATGTAAAGCCGTAAAGTCCTGATGTTGACCATGATGTCATCACAATTCCAGTATAGCCAGCTTCCCTGGAATAGGGGATAAAGTCGCGCTGGTTGTTAAAATGCTTCTCCCAGCAGGTGACATAGTAGTTGTCAGGGTGACTTCTGATGGATGGTGAGCCCCAAAATTCCAGTCCCTGGGCCTGTAGTGCAGCAATATTTCCAAAATAGTCAGTCTTCCAACCATAGTTCCAGTCAATGAAGATGGCCTGGTCTGGCATCTCTGTAGCTGCCTCCGGGTATTTGAGGAGAATGTCAGCCCACATGACCGGCCTCTTGCCAAGACTGATAACGATATTACACATCATCTTCATATAATCTACGAAGAGTTTAGACTTGCCTTCAGTAGCTGCTTTTAGTGAGCAGGCCGGACAGTGTCCCAACAGGTATGTTTCATCACCGCCAATATGGATGTAGTCTGAACTGTGCATTGCTGCCATATCGGCGAAGAGATCAGCAAATAACATACTGTCAGCCTCTTCTTTCAGCGGGCAGAGCTGCGAGATCTCCTTGCGGTCCTCCTTAAGCTCACTGTACCTGTCATGGCGGAGGATATACTCAACATGTCCAAAGCACTGCTGAAGAGGTATAACATCTATTCCCAGAGCCTCACTGTAATCAATGAAATCCCTGACTTCATCCCTCGTATAAGCAAGCTCATTGGATATTGTTGCATTGTTCTGATATGGATAGGATGCCTCCCACTCCATCACCAGTGTGTTCATGCCAAAGGCAGCCAGTTCATCTGCCAGAGCCTTGAGTGCATCCATGGTCATAACCTGTATCCTGAGATCAACATGAAATCCTCTCACGGCAAACTGGGCATCTGTGATCGGAGGAAGGCTGCCAGCCGGCTTCTGCTGCAGCGGGTTATTGTTGCATCCAGCAATAAACAGGAGCGTTACTGCAGAGGCAAGGAGCAACATCCTAATTTTCTGTTTTTTACAAGTTTTCTTCATACTGAAGGTTTATTGTGTTTCAGACAGTCATAACCCCGTCGTCTGACAGGATTATCCGGGTTCTGGTCCCGGTGCTGTTACGAACGGTCACCCGGGTTATTCCTTTTCTTGTTGTTGTCTTCACAGCCGGAGTGCTTTCCATGTCAGGTGAGGGCATGATCAGCAGGTGTGAAGTGATTTTGCCTCTGGCTCTGAGATTCAGCGATGCAACAGGAGCCTCCACTGAACGGCCTCTGATGCTCACAAGACCCTTACCGGTAACGAAGACTCCATTGCCCGCGGGTACCACTGCCTGTATTCCTGTCAGTATGCCGGTCTTGACTTGCAGAGACTTTCCGTTTTGATCCGCCGTCACCTCCGAAGGCGGGAAATGGAGCAGTATCTCGTAATTGTGCTCACCCTCGGTGTCAAAGCGGTCACTTATTACGGCAAAACAGCCCCTTACAATGGTGATTTTGCGTCTCCAGCTAACTGAACCATTGGTAACCTCTTCCGGTGGTGAAGCCATGACAATTGATGGTGCTTCCCCTCCCGGGTTCCATCCAGTGATTCTGTTGGGTGTTTCTCTTCTAGGCACCCACAATGCCGAAGATGAGGTTGCAGCCTCAGTCCTGCCATCTATAACCACAGTGTTGTGTGCCCTGGTAGTGCGATACCATGTTACAAGCTCAGGCTCATCATAATTGCAGCATCCGCTGTCTATAATGAGGGGTAAGCCCCTATGCCACAACTCGAATCCCAGTCTGCCTGCATGGGCATGAGCACCTATCACTGATGCAGGATTAGCCAGGAGGTACCAGCCTCCTCCGTGACTGATTCTCATTGAGGCCACCTGTGTATCATCAAACAATGCTTCCGGTCGGCCGGAATCAACAGCGAGGACCCCAAGTATCTCATTCATACTATCAAGAATGGGCCTTACCGGCATCTCGTACGAGTCGTTCACCTGCGGCACGGTTCCGTCAGGCCGGACAACTGCTGCCAGATAGAGGGCCATCTTATGAAGCATCGGGATGGAGTTCTCCGGTGGCTCTATTCCATTGGCGCAACAGAGCAGGAAGGCATCGCGAAACAGGTGGGCCTGGAACGGATAGTAACCAAACATCTGCTCCACGTTTCCGCCGTCAGGATAAAAGGCATTGGCAAGGTGATGGTTGAGAATGATCATCGCCTTGCGGCGAAGCTCAGCCGCATCCTCCAATTCCGGGAACAGGACCCCGAGATAGAGCATGGCCAGTCCGCCGTGCGACTGGTGGTTGAACTCATTCAGCTTGGCCTGGCCGAATCCGGTCAGAAGGATATGGGCATGCTCCTTCAATGTATCTTTTATCAGACCCTTCTCCTCTCCTGTAAGTCCCTTTTCACCCAGATAATAACACCATGAGTAATGGATGGAGCGCCATGCAACCTGCATGTCACGCCAGTTGAAGGTTGTGCGGTGCGAGTCAGGCAAACGGGGGTTGTCTTCAATCCACTGCCTGATGAATCGCATCATATCATCAAGGTACGTCCTGTCACCTGTCAGGTAATACATCCTCGCAAATGAGGGCAGGAAGTAAAACCTGTTAAGCCATACACTCTTCTCCAACTCACTTCCCTCATACCTCTGCCATTCGAGGGGATCACCGTAAACCTTCGCCAGGGTTCCATTCCGGATTGCAGATACTATCTTCTCATCATCTTCAGAACCAAGAACCGTCATCTGGATAAATTTGCCTCCCTGGTCCTTCGGAATGTAATCACCAAAATTGCAGGATGTGACGTATTTGAGAAAGGGGAACACAGGTTCCCCATTCTTCACGTTACTGCATAACATACGTCTGAAGGCATCTGACGATGCCGCATTTATGGTCAATCCCCCCAGTGCGACACCGGCAGTGCCTGCAAAAATGTTTCTTATGAATCTTCTCCTTCCTTCGGGCATCTGATAAACTTACATATTTTCCTGATCTCCGAAAGAATCACTGTCGAAATAAAAGCTGCAGTCCGTATGGTTCTGCAGTACTGAAGCCGGACAGGCTGTGGTTACCGGGCCATTAATGGTATTGTGGACAGCCTCTCTCTTGCTTAGCCCGGGTACCACGCAATAGAGATGTGATGCCCCGAATATGACAGGTATAGTAAGAGTCAGCGCCTTTTCCGGCACCTCACCCAGGGTTGTAAAACACCCCTCGTTGACCTGTTGCATCCTGCAGGACCGGTCAAGGGTAACCTTCTTTACTATACGGGGGTCATTGAAGTCAGCAACAGGCGGATCATTGAACGCGATGTGACCATTCTCCCCTATCCCGAGGCAAATGATATCGAGGGGTGCCTCTGTAATAAGCGCCGCATAGCGTTCCGCCTCAATCCGCGGATTGGCATTGCCATCAATAAGATGGACATTTCTGAACCTAACCCTGGAAAAGAGTCTGCGCTCAAGATATTTTGAGAAGAGCTGCTCTGAAGCGCCGTTCAGTCCAATGTACTCATCCATGTGAAACGCCGTTATCCTGTCCCACTCAATAACCTGTGAAGCAGCA
>JAAZAP010000013.1 GCA_012514255.1 Bacteroidales bacterium
CTTGGTGTGTCTGAGATTGAGAACCGGTCTGTGCTGGAGGATCTGGCTGCTCATCCTTTGCTTAAGGATTCGAATTACCAGATTGTTCATTATGATTCACCTGACCGCAGGGGTGTGGATGTTGCGTTGATGTACCGGCCTCGTTTCTTCAGTGTCACTGCTTCTGCCAGTCCGTCGCTGCCACTGACCAATGACGAGGGTGAGCCGGTTTACACCCGTGATCAGCTTGTTGTCTCCGGTCTCTTTGACGGTGAGCCCATGCATTTCATTGTTGGTCACTGGCCTTCGCGGTCAGGGGGAGAGCTCACCACGCGTCCGCGGCGCAACACGGCAGCAGCGCTCTCACGTCGGCTTGTAGACAGTCTGCTGGCCATTAACCATGATGCCAAGGTGTTTGTTATGGGCGATCTGAACGATGATCCATCAGATGAGAGTCTCCGCAAATATCTGAGGGCTTCAGGGAAGGCTGACCGTCTGCGTGGCGATGAAATGTACAACACCATGTATCCGCTCTTCAGGAAAGGTATAGGTTCACTCAATTACCGTGACGGGCTGAACCTGTTTGACCAGATCATAGTTACGAAGTCATTGCTGGGCAATGATTACTCAACATATAAGTTTTTACATGCACGGGTATTCAACTCACCATTTCTGATGCAGAAGGATGGCCAGTACAAGGGTTATCCGCTTCGCTCATTTGTAGGGACGGTATGGCAGGGCGGCTACAGCGACCATTTTCCGGTTTATGTCATCATAGTGCGATACAACGGCAATTAATACCGGGAGGCAGTCTCTAAGGAATGATTTTTATTGCCACGGGGCGATGGTCAGAGAGTACTTCCCCGTAATCAGGGTAGCAGGGACTGGCTTTGACAACCACTGTTGTATCTATGTCGGCTGACAGCTCATTGGTCACCAGTATATGGTCTATATGGCTTGGCCAGGAGGGGTATGACCACCATAGCTGACTGCCGGTGGCGATGGCCATATCTGCAAAGGTATAGCTGGTGGCATCTGTTATAAAATTGATGAAAGGGTTTTCTTCGGGACTTTCTGATGCTATCTCATCATTGTAATCACCGAGCATCACCACTGCGTCACCGGCCCTCTGTTCATCAAGGTATTCCTTCAGCTGCCGGGAGGCGGAGCGTCTGCTGTTCTCATTGTCCGATCCACCGCAGCATTTCAGGTGCAGGTTGATTAGCAACAGTTCCCTGCCGGAGGGCTTATGGCTGACCATTATCTCAAACGGAGGTCTGGGGAATGCGTAAAAATCATCGCGAAACAATGTTCTCACTGTTCCCGGGATCACCTCCATCTCACTGTCCTTGATGAGGTATGCCAGGTTCCACTCGTCATTATTGACTGGGTAGAAGTAACCGGTCCATCCGGACATGAGTTTAACCATGCGGTTGAAGTCGGCTTCGGAGACCACTTCCTGAAGGGCAACGATATCAGGGTCGATAGCCTTGACAAGTGCTGAAAGTGCAGTGACACTTGTATAGCCTGCCTTAGGGAATCCTTCGACGTTAAAAGTGACAATATCTATTGTGGAGGCTGTTCCCGGGATAACACAGGCGGCAAAGAGGCTTGTGTCATCGGGCGACGGCGGATCGGGGATTCTGCGGCATGAGCCTGTTATTACTGCCAGCAACGGGACGAGCAGCCATGGTAGCCGGTTGAGGATATGACGAAACATAATGTGCAAATTTGGGAATAAAAATGGCAACTGGCAAGAAGTCTTGAGTGTTCCGGATGGGGAGACCGGCAGAGGTTCAGATTCTTTAGACGCGGATGGGTGATTCAGCCGCAAAAAGAAAAGCCGCCCCGGATGTGCGGAGCGGCTTTACAGGCAAGGTGAGAGTTAAGGTTTATTCTTTAACAAATCTTCTCATTATAGTTTCATTGGGTGAGGAGAGCCTGATGAAATAAATTCCCCTTGAGAGCTGTGCTACTGGGATTTTAATCATTGATTCTCCATCGCAATGCACGGCAGACAGTTTAACACCGGTGACGTCAAAGATCTCTATCCTTGTCACCCCGGAGAGGCCTTCAAGCGTCAGCTCCTCATAAGCAGGTATAGGGTAGATTCTCAGGCTGTATCCGAGGTTGTCTTCAATGCCTGTGGCCACGGTAAACACAACAGTATAGTTTTTGACAGCCGACTTGTCGTGCGATGTCACATCTACCTTTGTTGTACGGGCTGCAGCATCGCCTGTGAGCGAGGTTGCCGGTGTTATAACCACTGTGGCGTTGGCTTCTGTGGCTGTGGCGGCGACTGTGGGTACGGCTGTTGTGCCTGCCGCCAGCGAGACGTTATATGTCATTGTGGCTGGGTCGAATCCTGTCACCGTGGTGCCGCTCACCTTGAGGTCGCTGAGGGTGGCGTCGGAGGAGTAGATGACCAGGTCAGCGTAGTTGCGCGGGGCCAGCTGTGCATCAGCGTTGAATACGGTAGCAATGCCTGTCAGATCAGCCATGTAGGGGATGACCTTGTCATTCAGGTCGGTACCGAGGAAGATTGTGCGAAGGATTGTTGCATCGGATCCCGCGCTGATGCTGTAGTTTGTCTTTTCC
>JAAZAP010000133.1 GCA_012514255.1 Bacteroidales bacterium
ATGACAGACACTGGGAGACCCTTTTAAAGGTTATCAACGGAGAAAAAACAGAAGAGAGGCCTGTGGGATTCATCATTGACAGTCCATGGCTGCCCGGCTGGCATGGAACAACAATCCTTGAATACTTCGCTGACCCTGTCACCTGGTTCGAGGCTAACCTCCACGCCCAGGAAGCTTTTCCTGATGTGATGTTCCTTCCGGGCTTCTGGTCCGAGTATGGGATGTGCACGGAACCTTCGGCGTTCGGAACCAAAATGGTATGGACTGAGAACGATTTTCCCCACCCGGTTAAGCTGAACTGTTCCACCGAAGCCATATCAGCATTGGTAAAACCCAACGTTAAGACTGACGGTCTTCTTCCCTTCGTCATAAGCCGCATGGCGAAATATGAGGATAAGGTTAAGGCAACCGGATGTCACTACCGCTTTGCTGTCAGTCGCGGGCCACTCAATATAGCCTCCTTCCTGTTCGGCACCACCGAGTTCATGATGGCACTGGCGGTCACCCCTGACGAAGCACAGAAGGCACTGACGGTAATAACCGACTTCGTGATTGACTGGCTGGAGCTGCAGCGTGCCAGGTTCCCTGACATAGAAGGCATTCTGGTGCTGGATGATATAGTGGGTTTCCTCGGTCAGCCTGACTTTGAAACATTCGTCCTGCCTCACCTGAAGAGAATATACGGCACATTTAATGCAAAGGTTGGCTTCTTTCACAATGATGCGGCTGGCGTGATTACAGCCCAATACCTTAAGCAGATTGGTATCAACCTCTTCAACTTCAGTTTCAATCATCCGATCACTGAGATAAGAAAACTTGCCGGCGAAGAAGTCATTCTTCTGGGCAACCTGCCGCCAAGGGATGTTCTTGCAATGGGTTCAGCAGCAGAAGTGGAGGCGGGCGTGAAGAGCATGATGCGCGAGGCCGGTGACACAAAGGGAGTAATTTGGTCATGCGGAGGAGGCATGCCCCCTGATGCACCTACGGAAAATATCCGTACATTTATCTCGACAGTGAGAAATTATTCCTAAAACAGAATCTGTATGCTATTATTAGGTATTGACCTTGGCAGCTCATCGGTGAAGGTATCCGTTATTGACGGAGAGACCGGAAGGGCTTTATCATCATCATCCTATCCCCCAACCGAGATGGAGATATCCGCTCCTTATCCCGGCTGGGCCGAGCAGGATCCTGAAGAGTGGTGGAACAACTTTACCCTCGCCCTGGCAGCATGCCTTAAACCGCTTGGCGCAAAGCGAAAAGATATTGGCGCAATCGGGATATCATACCAGATGCACGGCTTGGTGGTTGTGGATAAAGATCAAAAGGTGCTTCGCCCCTCAATCATATGGTGTGACAGCAGGGCTGTGGAGACAGGCGACAGGGCCTTCGATAAGCTGGGGAGGGACTTCTGCCTGCATCACCTGCTCAACTCTCCGGGTAACTTCACAGCATCCAAACTGGCATGGGTGCGGGAAAATGAGCCTGATGTCTTTAATAAGATTCATAAGATCATGCTTCCCGGCGATTACCTGGCAATGAAGATGACCGGTGAGATCAGAACCACCTTCTCAGGCCTCTCCGAAGGGATCTTCTGGGACTTCATGCGCAATGAGGTCTCCGAAGAGTTGCTGGATTATTACGGTATTGATCCTGCCCTCCTGGCTGAGCCTGCCGAGTCTTTCTCCATACAGGGAGAACTGACAGGCCGGGCCGCTGAGGAGCTCGGCCTGACAGCCGGTATACCTGTTTCCTACAGGGCGGGGGACCAGCCTAACAATGCGCTGTCACTCAACGTGCTGCAGCCGGGAGAGGTGGCCACCACGGCAGGCACGTCAGGTGTTATCTACGGGGTGACTGACAAAACCCAGTTTGACCCGATGTCACGGATCAACACTTTCCTGCATGTCAATCATACGGAGAGGCTGAACCGGCTGGGAGTGCTGTTGTGCATCAACGGCACGGGGATACTGAACTCCTGGCTCAAGAAG
>JAAZAP010000134.1 GCA_012514255.1 Bacteroidales bacterium
ATGCCCATGCTTTCAGCAAATCAGCACAGGAAGCAATCGAAGCAAATAAGGGAACCGCAGTTAAACTTTAAGGCATGAAATTCATTCAGACCATAAAGAACATTTTCAAGATCGAGGATCTGAGAGCCAGGATCATCTACACCCTTGGTATCGTTGCATTATACCGTCTGGGTAAATATGTCACCCTGCCAGGCATCGATCCTTCCATGCTTGAGAACCTCAGAAGCCAGACCTCATCTGGTATCATGGGCCTTCTTGACATGTTCTCCGGAGGAGCCTTCTCACAGGCATCAGTCTTTGCACTGGGTATCATGCCATATATCTCGGCATCTATTGTCATCCAGCTGCTGGGAATCGTCTTCCCCTACTTCCAGAAACTGCAGAAAGAGGGTGAGAGCGGCAGGCGCAAGATGAACCAGTACACGAGGTACCTGACTGTAGCCATTCTTGTCCTTCAGGCCCCGACGTACCTTGCCAACCTGCATGCCATACTGCCTCCTGAGGCGTTTGTGATGCCCGGTATGTTCTTCCAGGTCTCCTCGGTGATAATTCTTACTGCCGGGACCATCTTTGTCATGTGGCTCGGTGAGAGGATCACTGACAAGGGTATTGGGAACGGTATATCACTTATTATCATGGTGGGTATTATTGCCCGCTTCCCGGTGGCATTCGTCTTTGAAGCCGCACAGCGTGCCAACGGCTCAGGCGGTTTCATAGCCCTGCTGATAGAGATAGTGTTCCTCTTCGCCGTGATACTCGGCTCGGTGCTCCTGGTACAGGGAACACGCCGCATCCCGGTTCAGTATGCAAGACGCATAGTGGGCAACAAGCAGTACGGCGGAGTAAGACAGTATATTCCCCTCAAGGTGAACGCAGCAGGCGTTATGCCAATCATCTTTGCGCAGGCAATCATGATGCTGCCCGTCATCTTTGCAGGGTTCAGGGAATCAGGCTCGGGATTCGTGATCGCATTTACAAATATGTACGGATTCTGGTATAACCTGGTTACCGCCATCCTCATCATCCTCTTTACATACTTCTACACCGCGGTGACAATCAACCCGGTACAGATGGCTGAAGACATGAAAAAGAACGGCGGTTTCATCCCGGGCATCAAACCCGGGCGCAAGACGGTTGAATTCCTTGACACCATCATGTCAAGGATAACCCTTCCGGGCTCCATCTTCCTTGCATTTATAGCTATCCTTCCCGCCTTTGCCGTTAACTTCGGCGTCAGCGGTGAGTTTGCACAGTTCTTCGGCGGCACCTCGCTCCTTATTCTCGTGGGCGTGGTGCTGGATACTCTCCAGCAGATAGAAAGTCATCTGCTCATGCGCCACTATGACGGCCTTATGAAATCAGGCCGTGTCAAGGGCAGAACCGGAGCCGTGACGGCTATTTAACGGATTGACGTTCTTTGATGATCTATATTAAGACGGATGCAGAAGTAGAGTTACTGAGGGAAGCCAACCAGCTGGTCTCTAAGACTCTTGCGGAAGTAGCCGCGCATATCAGACCGGGGATCACAACCCTTCAGCTTGACACCATAGCAGAGGAGTTCATCCGTGATCACGGCGCACTGCCAGGTTTCAAGGGCTATGCCGGCTTTCCAAACACCCTCTGCACATCTGTCAATGACGAAGTGGTCCACGGTATACCGTCAGACTATGAACTCAGGGACGGAGATATTATTTCCGTTGACTGCGGGGTCATACTGAACGGCTGGAATGGCGACAGCGCCTATACATTTGCCGTGGGAGATGTCAAACCCGAAGTGCTGCGACTGATGGAATACACCAGGGCATCACTGGAGGCCGGCGCCAGGGAAGCCATAACGGGCAAACGCATAGGCGATATCTCTCACGCCGTACAGACAAGGGCAGAAAGCGGAGGTTACTCCGTGGTGCGTACCCTGGTGGGACACGGCATAGGCAAGCATCTTCACGAAGGACCTGAAGTTCCCAATTACGGAAAACGCGGCTCTGGCACGAGACTTGATAGGAATCTGGTCATTTGCATAGAACCAATGATAAATATGGGAACAAAAAACACACGCGTCCAGAGTGAC
>JAAZAP010000135.1 GCA_012514255.1 Bacteroidales bacterium
ACCAGGAGAACATTGACAAGCTGGAGCTCAAGATGGATGAAGGCAAGTCGAAGTTGAAAGACATTAAGGAATCAAGCGCAGATGCATGGGATGCCGTCAAGGATGGTGCAGATTCAATCTGGGACACCATGAAGGCCACCTTTGCCGAGGTAAAGGATAAACTGAGGGACAGGGACGACGATGATGACGTCCAGGAAGACAAGAAAGCGTAAGGATTTTGGGATTTTCGATTGTCGATTGTCGATTGTCGAGCCAGGAGTGAACTACTGAACATGGCATAAGAGTTTGAGAACCAATCTATCCAGATGTCTCAACCTGCTTAATACCAACAAAAGACTGCCCGGGCAAACAGATCCATATTTGCCCGGGCAGATATTAAAACCTCTACATACACAAAAAATAGGAGATGAAAAAAATAGTAACAACAGGCATTATCGTTCTGCTCATCGTGGCTGCCATTATCTTCTGGTGGCGTCATTACTTCGTCTTTGGCGAGGGTGTAAAGGCCGGCGATCTGAATTACCTGGTCAGGAAAGGTTACATCTTCAAGACATGGGAAGGGAAGCTGATACAGACAGGGTTCAAGACCCCTGCTCCCGGTGCCATTCAGAGCAATGAGTTTGAGTTCAGCATTACGGATGACAGCCTGGCCGTGATGCTTGAGAGGGCCAGCGGCAAGTTCGTTGAGCTGCGCTACAAGGAGTACATTGCACCGCTGCCATGGCGTGGCATGAGCAGGTATGTGGTAATAGAGATACTGGAAATCAAGGAGTCAGAGCAGGAGCAACAGACACTGATACCGTACCAGATGATATGAATTCAAGGAAAAGGAATAACAGGATTTTTAAACCGGCAATTGTCTTGCTGGCAGCATCAATGCTGCTTTTCTCAGGTTGTGCTGAGCTGATGGAGATCATCAGGACAGCTTCGGCAGTCAGGCAATTGACCGAGGGAGACATTGTAGGCGGACTGAAGGAGGCATTGACGATTGGTGCCCGCAATGCTGCCGACAGGCTGGCATCAGAGGATGGATACTATGGTGACGCTGCAGTGAAGATCCCTTTGCCCGACGAGGCAAAAATCATCATTGACAATATAGGCAGGATACCTGGAGGCCAGCAGCTTATTGAAAATGTTGTGCTCAGCATCAACAGGGCTGCTGAGGACGCTGCCAGGGAGGTGGCACCAATCTTTGTAAACTCCGTGACGCAGATGAGCATAAATGATGGATACAACATCCTGCATGGTGCTGACAATGCGGCAACGTCATACCTCAGGAACACCACCTGGAATGAGCTGTATGCACTTTACAGGCCTAAGATAAGCGCCTCAACAGGCAAGGAGATAATTGCCGGTGTATCTGCCCGGGAGTCGTGGATCACGCTGACAGAAAAGTGGAATACGGTGGCCAACAGCATTGCGGGAAGGCTGGCAGGTTTCAATACGGTAAATACCGATCTTGATGATTTCCTTACAACAAAGGCACTGGAGGGAGTCTTCCTGAAGCTGGAGGGCGAGGAGCTGAAGATAAGAAAGGAAGTTTCGGCAAGGGTTACTCCCCTGCTCAGAAAGGTATTCGGGACACTTGATGAATAATAGAGACAAACAATTAATCCTCACCCGGATCAATACAATTGGTCCGGTTTTGTTATACTTGCAAAAAAGAATTAAAATGAAAAAAACGGTAATATCACTCACTGCAGCAATATTGCTTGTTCTGGTTCAACCTCTTGTCTATGGTCAGGATGCTGACACCCTGGAGGGCTGGCACAAAAGCGGGGTATTCTCCCTAAACATGGCACAGGCATCATTTACCAACTGGGCAGCAGGTGGTCAGAACTCAGTGGCACTCAACGGACTGATAAACCTGGCGGCGAACTATAAAATGGATCAATCGGCATGGGACAATGCCCTGGTAATCGGTTATGGCAAGATGCTGCAAAAGGGTAATGATCTGGGCTGGGTGAAGACTGATGACCGGATCGACTTCCAGTCAAAATACGGGCGGAAAGCTTCGGAAAAATGGTTTTATTCCGGACTGATGAGTTTCCGGTCGCAGATGGACAACGGATACAATTATCCTGATACTGACAACAAGATTTCGGATCTGCTTGCTCCTGCCTACCTGCTCTTTTCCCTGGGTATGGACTACAAGCCAAATCCTGAGTTCTCAATGTTCTTCTCTCCTCTCACATCGAAGAATACGATTGTAATGGATGATCATCTCTCCTCCATCGGGGCCTTCGGGGTTGATCCGGGCAAGAAATTCAGGCCTGAGTTGGGTGCATATGCCAATCTTGCGTGGAAGAAGGATGAGATAATGAAGAATGTAAACTTCCTTACCAAGCTTGACCTCTTCACCAACTACCTTAAGAATCCTCAGAATATAGATATCAGCTGGGAAGCTCTGCTGGTGCTTAAGGTAAACAAATTTATCTCGGCAACGGTGAACACTTTGCTTCTCTATGATGATGACATTCTCATAAAAGTAGACGAAGGTGGCGAAGGTGAGCCGGTAATGGGCAGGCGTGCGCAGTTCAAGGAAGTAATCGGGGTTGGATTGACTTACAATTTCATTAAATAATCACAAAACAGGAAACGTAAAATGAGGATGGAAATCACTTTTGCCTTAACTATGCTTTTCACATGGAGTATTTACGGGCAGGCTCTGCCGGAGATCAGGCTGAATGAACCAGACATGGACCGTGGTCTGACCATAATGAAGGCCTTTGAGAAAAGGGCTTCGGCAACCTCGTTCAGTCCCGTGGAACTGTCACTGCATGATCTTTCAGACCTGCTCTGGGCAACCAACGGCATCAACAGGCCCGAGAGCGGCAAGCGAACCGCGCCAACGGCTGTCAACGCACAGGATATAGACGTTTATGTGTTGATGAAATCCGGAGCTTATCTATATGATGCAAAGACCCATTCCCTTAAGGGTGTAGCTCCCGGTGACAACAGGAAGCTTGTCTCCGATCGTCAGACAACCTTTGCAAATGCACCGGTTATGCTAGTGCTTGTCAGTGACATCTCAAGGTTCAGGGGTGATGACAATGAACGCAAGCTGAGCTGGGCTGCGATGGATGCAGGTATAGTTTCA
>JAAZAP010000001.1 GCA_012514255.1 Bacteroidales bacterium
CAGGGAGAATGTCATTATATCGCAGGAGGAGCTGCTCATGATGATGGAGGGCGCTGGGATGAAGTGTACGCAGGCTACACTCTCCCGCGATTTAAGGCAGCTGGGTATCAGCAGGGGTTTTGACGGCAGCGGGGGTTACCGCTATCTTCTTCCCTCCGGAAGGGAGGAGGCTGTGGAGACTCTTCCGGATAATGCTACGGCGGCAATCACCGGGATGACATGGGCCAGAGGGCTTCTGCTGATAAGCACTCCGCCGGGATACGCATCGGCAGTAGCTATAAGAATAGACCGTGCCGGCCGCTATGAGATAGCCGGAACGGTTGCCGGCGATGACACTATCCTGCTGATCCCGCGAGATAGCATCAACAATGAGGCAGTAGAAGAGTGCCTCAGAACAATATTCGAATCGAGAACAATAACAAATTCCTGAAACAGAACGCGTAGCCCTGAAACTGGTCAATAATTATCAGCCTGGTTTTCCGGCATGCGGGCTCTGTCAGGTAAAATAAATATTTAACTGATGAAAAAAGTAATGCTTGCATATTCAGGGGGTCTGGATACCTCCGTGATTCTCAAATGGCTTATTAACAAAGGATACGAGGTTTTTGCCTATGTAGCTGACGTGGGACAGAATGATGATTTTGAGGCAGTCCGCGAAAAAGCCCTCACAATAGGTGCCTCGGCGGTTATAATTGAGGATCTGAAAAGGGAGTTTGTTACCGACTATATCTTCCAGGCAGTTAAGGCAAACGCCGTATATGAGGACCGCTATCTCCTGGGGACGGCGCTGGCCCGTCCGCTCATCGCGAAGAAGCAGATTGAGGCTGCCATTGAATACGGCGCTGATTACGTTTCACATGGTGCAACCGGGAAGGGGAATGATCAGGTGCGTTTTGAGCTGGCCTACTATGCGCTGAAGCCTGACATCAAGGTGATCTCCCCCTGGAAGGATGCTGAGTTTCTCTCACAGTTCCAGGGCAGGTCGGATATGATCAGGTATGCTGCAGGTCACCGCATCCCGGTCAAGGCTTCCATATCCAAGCCCTACAGCGAGGATGACAACCTTATGCATATCAGTCACGAGGCAGGCATCCTGGAGGACCCGCTATACTTTGGAGGCAAGGAGATTCTTGAAAAGATGGTGATGCCAATGGATGCACCTGATAAGGAGACACATATTTCTATCACTTTCAAGGACGGGATCCCGGTAAATGTTCTCAATAAGGATGACGGCACCAGCTACACCGGGCCGCTAGAGCTTTTCACCTATCTCAATAAGCTGGGCGGCGCCAATGGCATAGGCCTGCTTGACATGGTAGAGAACAGGTTCGTGGGCATCAAGTCGAGGGGTATCTACGAAACCCCCGGTGCAACCATCCTGTACGCTGCCCACAAGGATATTGAAGGGATTGCCATGGATCGTGAGGTGATGCGATTGCGGAACATGCTGGCACCAGTCTTTGCCGAGCTGGTCTACAACGGATTCTGGTTCTCGCCTGAGATGGAATTCCTGAAGGCTGCCATGGACAAGAGTCAGGAAGTGATTGACGGGGTGGTGCATATGACCCTGTACA
>JAAZAP010000136.1 GCA_012514255.1 Bacteroidales bacterium
AAGACCTACCACAAGACTGGCCTCGGGGTCAGTCCTGACGAGGTGGAGATGCTCGTCTTTGGCGAAAACCCCCATCCCATTGTCAGACAGCTATTCACAGACCCCAACACCGGCATGTTCAATCCGTCATTCCTGGTCAATTTCCTGAAGGCCACCGAGACGGATGATGCAACAAAGAGATACTGGCTCTTCTTTGAGGATCAGATCATCAATGACAGGCTCAATACCAAGCTGGTGAACCTGATGTCAAAAGGTCTCTATGTGACCGGCAAACAGTCAGAATTTGAAAACAGCCTGGCAACCAACACTGTCAATTTCAGCTACATAATGCGCAATTATGCAGCTATTCCTGACAGCCTCGTAAAAGTCTCCCAGGATGAGATAAAGAGCTATTACGAAAAGCACAAGGAAAACTATAAAAGGGGAGCAACCAGGGATATTGAATACATTGTCTTCGATGTTGTTCCCTCGGAATCTGACATGAAGGAGACTGAGACCTGGGCAGAGAACGAGAAGGAGAATTTTGCAGCAGCCACTGACCTTGTGCAGTATATCAATCTGACTGCAGATTCACGTCATCCCGGTTTTTTCCGGTCACTGCAGGAGCTCCCCGAGAGCCTGCGCCCGCTGGCAGAGTCGGGCGACAGGTCTGCAGTAATGGGTCCCTGGCTTGAGGACGGCGCCTACAAACTGGCTCGCATTGTAGATATAGCTGACCGTCCTGATTCAGTCAGGGCGGCACACATACTGCTCTCACCCAACCCGGCCAGGAGCCTCGCACAGGCAAGAAAGGAAGCCGACAGCCTGATTGCCCTTGTCAGGGGCGGAGCTGATTTCAATGCTCTTGCCATGGCCAATTCCGATGACCAGGGATCGGCACAGGTAGGCGGCGATCTTGGATGGTTCAGTGAAGGTATGATGGTTACACCATTCAATAATGCATGCTTCACCAACAGGAAGGGGGACCTTGTCACTGCCGAAACAACCTTCGGGATACATATCATCAAGATAATTGACCAGAGCCGCAGAGTCAGGAAATATGACATCGGCGTGGTTGACCGGCTGGTAATCCCGAGCAGCAGTACCACCCAGCGTATCTATTCAGAGGCTTCACAGTTTGCCGGCACCAATGACACTTACGAAAAGTTCAACAATGCCGTTGCTGAGGGCAACCTGAACAAGAAACTGGCAATGAATGTCACCCCGGATCAGAAGGAGCTTCCCGGCCTGACACAGTCAAGAGGACTTGTAATGGCTCTGTTTCAGAACAGCAAAGCCGGCGCCATAGTGCTTGACAACAGCAGCCAGGCGGTGTTTGAGCTACCTGACAGGTATGTTGTAGCCTATTGCACCAGGGTTCAGGAAGAGGGTATAGCACCTGTGGAAGATGTGGCAACGGATATCAGGTTCATCCTTGCAAGGGAAAAGAAGGCGGAAATTATTGCCGATGAAATGAAGAAGCTTGTTGCTGAAGGCAAAACAATCAATGAGCTGGCAGCGCACTACAATACCTCGGTGCAGGATGCCAGCGGCATAAATTTCAGATCATACTCGGTACCGGGAGCCGGAATAGAGCCGGCACTCATTTCTGCAGCCTCAGCATCAGAGCCCGGGGTTTTGTCAAAACCCGTTGAAGGCAATAACGGAGTTTACATGTTCATGGTCAATGACGCCACCCCGGCTGCAACTGAAGAACTGGCAATGGTCAAGGAGAGAATGAACTCCAGCTACCAGATCCGTGCATCCTATGAAGCCTACCAGGCCATCCGTGACAAGAAAGAGGTTAAGGATCTGAGATATAAATTCTATTGATCCGGATATTCACGTCATTCAGTGCAGCGGCAGGTCTGAGACCTGCCGCTGCCTGTTTACAAACAATATATTAATTATCAGTCAGACACGGACGTGAGGCCACCCTGTCAATTATCAGGGAGACGGACTCCTCCCAACCGAGCGGCATTATATGCACACCGTTCACCCCTTTCTTCTCCCTCAGCTTCTTCACGTTCTCAACTGTGATTGCTATACTCTCCTCAGCAAAACGGTCTCCGGCATCAGCCAGGCGCTTCATGACCTGTTCCGGCACGTTCACTCCCGGGATATTATCATTAAGATAGCGTGCCAGTCTGAGCGACTTAAGGGGGCAGATGCCGGCGAGGATAAAGACCTTATCCAGCAGTCCCTCCCTGTCCAGCTGCTCCAGCCATGGATCGAGGCTGTCAGGGTCAAAGACAAGGTTTGTCTGCAGGAACTGAGCCCCGGCATTTATCTTCTTCCTTATTCGTATGGCCTGCATGGCAGGATCCATTGAATTTGGCGCTGCCGCAGCGCCAAGGAAAAGGCCGGGTCTGTTCTTTATCTCTCTCCCGTCAAGATAGATGCCTTCATCTCTCATTCTTCTCAGTATCCAGAGCATCTGCACCGAATCGATGTCATTGATGTTCATATTGCTCCGGGGAGTTGGCCCTACACGTGGGCTGTCACCGGAGAGGCATAGTATGTTATGCACCCCGATGGCATTGGCTCCTATAGCCATTGACTGCAGGCTGTTGCGGTTATTGTCGCGGGCGGAGATCTGCAACACCGGATCTACTCCCAGCGAAGCCGCCACGGCGGAGCATGCGGCACTTGACATCCTCGGCACCGCCGACGATCCGTCAGTGAAGTTGACAGCTGCTACCCAGGGCTTAACGAGCATTATCTTTTCCTTCAGCCTCCCTGTGGCAGCGCTCAGGGGAGGGGTTACCTCAGCAGTGATGACAAAACGGCCGCTGCGCAGCTCTCTTTCCAGAGCCGACTGCGGCTCGGTCACCGCGGGCGGATGATATTCGGAATCTCCCTTCCACCAGTCCGGCTGACGTATGGGCCTGAAGACCTTTTCCTCCAGCACCTCACGCAGCTTTTTGCCTTCCCTGGCTGAAGGGATGAACAATTTTTTGAATCCGGCCTTCCGGGCTGCCCGCACCACTTCTCCCCATGTCTCCGTGCCGGCCCTGTCCCAGTCAACCGGAGGAAGCACTTCGAGCAGCTTATGCTCGCGGTGCATCCTCCGTGACCGTTCATAGATCAGATACCAGGCGCAGCGCCTGGTGGGGTCAACATAACAGTAACCATTGTTCACTCCTCCGCAGGGTCCGTTCCTGAGTCCCTTGGGGCAGGCCATATGACAAATGAAGGCTGTCTCCTGGAGGAGGCAGTTGCCACACATCCTGCATCCAAAGAGGGGACCCTTAACCACCCTTTCCGTCAGGGCAAGAAAACGCCTTCCAGCCGGCGGCCTGCTGAAAGGCCTGAATGCAGGCTGCCAGCGGCGCAGGGGAGTGAAAAAGGACATCGCCTTATCAGATGATGTACATGTTTATCAGCTGCTCGTAAAGCTCCTGCTTGCCACTGATTTTCTTTGGCTCACCTGCCTTCATGGCCAGTGCCCGCAGATCCTCAAGGGTCAGCTTGCCCTTCTCATAGAGGGCGCCATTGCCTTTGTCAAACGATGAATACCTCGCCTTGCGCATCTTAAGATAATCAGAGTCCTTCAGAATGCGGTCAGCAATGACCAGGCCCCTGGCAAAGGTGTCCATGCCGTTGATGTGGGCAATGAAGAGATCTTCAGGATCGGTGGAGTTACGTCTCACATGGGCATCGAAATTGATGCCTCCTGTCTTGAAGCCTCCTGCCATCATAATGACCAGCATCGCCTCTGTTATCTCGTTGATATTTGTCGGGAACTCATCAGTATCCCAGCCGTTCTGGTAGTCGCCCCTGTTGGCATCAATGCTTCCCAGCATCCCGGCATCGGCAGCAACCTGCAGGTCATGCTGGAAAGAGTGGCCTGCCAGGGTTGCATGATTGACCTCAACGTTGAGCTTGAAGTCCTTGTCAAGCCCGTAGTGACGTAAAAAGCCGATCACCGTTGCAGCATCATAGTCATACTGGTGCTTGGTGGGCTCCATGGGCTTGGGCTCAATATAGAAGGTGCCCTTGAATCCCTTCTTGCGGGCGTAGTCACGCGCCAGGGTAAGCATCATGGCCAGATGATCAAGCTCACGCTTCATGTCCGTGTTATGCAATGTGAGATAACCCTCACGTCCGCCCCAGAACACATAACCCTGTCCGCCCAGTGCGATAGTGGCATCAATGGCGTTCTTCAACTGCACGGCCACATTGGTTAAAACGTTAAAATCGGGGTTGGTGGCAGCACCGTTCATGTACCTGGGATTGCTGAAGACATTGGCTGTACCCCAGAGTAGCTTCATGCCTGTCTCCTTCTGCCTTGCCTTTATGACAGGGACCCATTTCTCAAGACGTTTCTCAATCTCAAATACGGATCCGTCACCAACGAGGTCAGTATCATGGAAGCAATAATAGGGTGCTCCGATCTTTTCAAAAAATTCAAATGCCATGTCAAGCTTGACCTTGATCCTGTCATCACCTTCCAGCCCGTCATAAGGGAAATCCCTTGTCTTTGCACCGAAGGTGTCGAGGCCGTCACCGCAGAATGAATGCCAGTAAGCTATCGCAAAGCGAAGGATATCCTCCATTTTTTTGCCGCCTACCTTTGCCTCAGGATCATACCATTTAAATGCCAGGGGGTTCTTCGAGTCCCTGCCCTCATACTTAATCTTCCCTATACCGGGAAAAATTTCACTTTTGCTTTTTTTTGCCATAACGTTATAATTATTCGTAAAAGTAATTTTGAAGTATCTCGAGCCATTCCATGTATTTTGCGTCATAGATCATGGAGAGTTGATTATCAGGTTCGCTGGATCCGGTTACCTCAAGCCCCTCAAAAGCATCCTGCTCTGATTTGAACCAGCCGCTCCCTATTCCTGCCCCGCGGGCGGCGCCTACCGATCCGTCAGTATTATATAATGTAATCACTGTGGATGTCAGGCTTGAGAGTATATCACGGAAGACCTTGCTGAGGAACATGTTTGATTCGCCGGCACGGATAACGGTGGGGTTGATGCCTGTCTCCTTCATTATCTCCAGCCCGAAGCGGAAGGAGTAGGCTATTGACTCCTGGGCGGCGCGGAAGAGATGACCCTGCCGGTGAATGTTGAAGTTGAGTCCATGGACAGAGGCACCGATATCCCTGTTGCGCAGCATCCTCTCCGCCCCGTTGCCGAAGGGCAGGATAAACAGTCCGTCGCTGCCGGGATCCACAGAAGCAGCTATGTCATTCATTTGAGGATAGGTCAGCCCCGCTCCGGCATTCTTCTTGAGCCAGGAGTTCAGTATCCCCGTGCCGTTGATGCACAACAGCACTCCCAGCCGGTTCAGCCTCTCCGTATGATTGACATGCAGGAAAGTGTTGATCCGTGACATCGGGTCAAACTGGG
>JAAZAP010000137.1 GCA_012514255.1 Bacteroidales bacterium
GGGGGTGGGGGATTTTTTGGTGGTTTCCATGGTCAGGGTCTGAGGGTCTGAAGGTCTGATGTCTGAAGGTCTGTCGCTTCGCTCCGTCTTGCGGTCGTGCAGTCCTGCGGTCAGGGATGGTTAAAATATATAGTTTTTGCTGCCGGCGGGGGGCCGGGAATTTGGGGTTTTGATAGTCCTCCGGTTGGTCAGTCACATCGGGTGAAGTGCCTAACAAGCTGAAGTTCTTTTAAATAAAGCATGAGCCGATCATTTGTTCACGGCTCTATTTTTATATCAACTCTTCCCCTTGATTGGCTGCCGCCATGTGGCGGTTACGATTGCCAAATATAGATAAAAATTGCTTAACGTTCGACCTGATTATTATTAGAAAATTTTGAGTCCTGACGGTTTTAAGCCGTCAGTCAGTCCCGTTCCGCCAGACGGTGGAGAGTGGACCGGGGATACACTTTCAGCTGCAGCAGAACAGGACGCCAGGCAATAGTGAAGCAACCGGAAACAGGGGTGGTTCGGGCAATTTTATCCGGCAGAAATAAAAAAAGGGTATCCATAAGAATACCCATGATCTTTACAGGGAGTTACTGTTGTCAGAGATTGAGGACTTTCTTTTTCCCGGCTTCAGGCACTGGTTGCGAAATCCGGTATTGCTCATCGGGGCTGTCCCCCGGTGTCATTACCTTCGTCCGGATCCTTTTTCTTACTCTTACCGTGAGTACCAGTGTCAGTCCGTAACAGACAGCAAGCATAATGACTGAGAGTGTGATAATGCCGAGATTATCAAAAACAAAAGCAAAAGTAATGACCGCAGCCTGGAACAATGAGAGGATCAGGGAGACCTGCCTGTGAGAGTAACCGGCCCTGAGCATGAGATGATGGATATGCCTCTTATCCGCCCTGAAGGGATTTTGACCCCTGACGGTCCTCAGGATGACCACCCGCAGGGTGTCAAAAAGGGGAACGATGAGGATGGCAATAGATACCGCAGGAGCAGAACGGAGTGTATCACCGGATACTGCCTGAACATTAAACTCGTTAAATCTGATTACCAGTACAGAGAGCACAAATCCCAGCACCAGCGACCCTGAGTCGCCCATGAAGATCTTGTTTCTTCCCTTTGACATGTTAAAATAGAGAAAGACGATGAGGGCTCCTGCCATTGCTGTCGCCATCACGGCGTTTCCTGTCATGCCCCGGCTCCAGAACCAGCCCCCCAGGGCTGCCAGTGAGGTGAGGCTCAGAGAGGCTGCGAGCCCGTCAATGCCATCAATGAGATTAAGGGCATTGATGATCACTATCATGACAAAGAGAGTCAGTGGCACAGAGAGCCATGGCGAGATACTGTATATCCCCACGAAGCCATGCAGGCTGGTGAAACGAATGCCGGCAAGGATGATGACGACCAGGGCAGCGATTATCTGAACTCCAAGTTTCGTGCGTGCCGGAAGATGGATCAGATCATCGGTGATACCTGTAAAAAAGAGTATCAGCAACGCGGCAAAGAGATATGCTGCCTGTGGGTCAAAGCCATTGATCATGAGGACATAACTGATTGAGAAGGCGATGAAAATCCCTGCACCGCCAAGCCTTGGCACAGCAAGTTTATGCACTTTACGGGGACCCGGTCTGTCAGTCAGGTTACATAACCTGGATACGCGGAGGACAACGGGTATGAAAAGCGCGGCAGTGGCCATAGCCACAGCAGTAGTAATAATCAATATCAAAGGGCTTTCTGCAAGCAACAGTAAGGTAGTTTTTATCATTGCAATAAGAATGAAAAAGTCAGACAGGCAGTGGTACCCTCACACCGTTATTACCAAAACCTGTCGTACAATTATCAGGCCAAACCGGGTGAAAAGAGGGATAAAAAAAATGCTGCCCGCCATTCCCGGCAGGGTTACCTGATCTGCCAGTTTTTCTTCAGTGAGATCATACCGCCGAAGTTGTTCCCGAGAAGGTCTCCGGCATCAAAAGCCAGGGCAGCGGAAAGGGTCAGCCCGTACGGCAGCACTCCCGGCATGTCAGTCTTCAGGATAAAGGAGTGGCATATCTTTCCTCCGGGGAATTCAGAGCCATTGTACCCGTAATTGCGTGAAAAAGTATATTTCATCATATAGCTGACTACTCGAACAGAGCCCTCAAATCCCATATGAATGGCTGTGACTTTGTTATTACGCATGCTCTGAAAACCGGGTTCTGAGAGAAGCGCCGGCGAGGTGATCAGAGGGGTACCGATTGTCATGCCGTGATAACTCCATCCGCCCTCATAAACACCACTGTTAAAGTAGTTGTCATTGCCGCCGGCAAACTTCAGTGTATCATTTTCATAGTACTGATCGTAGGTGCCACTCTGGTTGGTTGTATTCAGATATTCAAAAAGAACAGCTGAGAGAATGGAAGACTCTTTCAGTGTGATCTTCAGACCCCACAGGCCGTCACTGATGTTCCTCAGCTTCATTCCGCTGCCGTCTTCAAAGAGGGTCTGCCAGTAAAAGTTTATCTCATGGTTTTTAAGAATGGCATCAATGCCCAGGTTATAGCTTCCGATGTGGTTACCGGTAGCATTTCTGTATTCGGTCCAGTAAGCGTCCCGGCTGCCTCCTTTACCAAAGAAAACCCTGAAGAAGTCTTCAACACTATCAGGGAGTACTCCGTAATCAGGGTTTGAGGAGATCCCAGCCCACTGGGCGAAGTGATGCATGCCGAGGCTCAGTCTCACCGGGAGTGCTCCTCCAAGGCGAAGATAAAAGTATTTATGATGGAGAAGTATGTTGCTCACCACGATGTCATCACCGAGCCAGCCGTGTGAAATACCACCTTTTATCTCAGCGTAGCCATGAGTCAGGGGCACCGCTATAAATTCAGGAATTGAAAGGGAAACACGGGGTTCGGGTCTTGCGTTACCTGACCAGATAAGCCCCCCGCTGCTAAGCGGGTTATATTGGTTACCCTGGCGTTGTTCCCATCGGCCTGCTTTCAGCAGAAAGGGTCCGGCGATAATGCCTGCGTATGCCTGCTGCAGGAGAAGAGCATTGGCATTATCATACCGGTCAATAATATCCGCACCAAAGGTTAATTTTATCTTTCCGGAAGAAAAAGCAGACCCATGGAAGCCTGTCCTGACCCATCCTCCGGGTGCCATGGTGCCAAGGGCACCGAAGCTGTTAGTGAAGAGCCGGAAAGGAGCACGGTCAGTAGATGAGACTATGGCGCCTGCCTCTGCAAAGATGGTCAGAGAAGTGTCGGCCTGTGCCTTGAGCGGCAGCGGTACTGCTGACGCAATACAGAGACATACCCCCAGGTATTTCATTAAGCAGCTCCGGACTTTTTCTCTTTTACTCTTCAGCATATCCATGCTAACATGTCAGGCATTCACATCGCCCTATGGAGGTCAGCCTGCTTCAGGCCAATTTCTGACGGCCAAAGAATGGAAGTGATCATGGCAATGTTCTTCTCTTTTGAGTATCCGTTACGAGTCATTCCGGCAGCGTTGGCTGAGTAGTTCTTCAACTCCGTCTGTGAGGCATAGTACAGTCTCTCAAAGCCCCCGGATATGCTCTCAATATCAGAGGGATCGGCGGAGACGCCGAGCGAGTATCTCTTAACCAGTCTTGTCACCTCACCATTGACTATAGCGTATATGGGGCGTGAGGCAGTAAGGTAGGAATGGAACTTCAGGGGCACTATAAGTTCAAAGAGCGGTGCATCATTAAGTGAAATAACCAGCACATCGCTGGCGGCAAAATATGAAGGCATCTCATTCGGCGGTCTGAAACCGGTGAAGTTCACATTTGGAATCTTCTTCTCCTCCACTAAAGACTTGAGTGCTTTAAGGTTGGAGCCGTCGCCTATTATATTAAGCCATGCGTTGGGATGGTTCTTTTCAGCGAAGAGAGCAAAACCCGCGAGGACATTCCTGAGATTCTGCACCTTTCCCACATTACCGGCAAAGGTGAAGTTAAAACCTTCAGGCAGGCTTTTTATACCAACCCTCTTGCAATTGATGTCAGGCCAGTTAGGTACATAGATGACCTCGCTTCCCGGAACCATCTTTCTGATCTTATCTATGAATCCCTCAGAAGAAACCATGATGATGTCACATCTTTTATAGATCCATTTCACAAAGACGTTAAGCATCACCATTCTCAGGCGTGTCTTGCGGAAGCCGTAGGCAAATACCGTGTCAGGCCAAAGATCCTGTGACCATATTATTACCTTTTGCCTGTATAACATGCGTGATATCACCGCAGCCAGCGCTACTGTCAGAGGCCCGGTCTGATATACAAAGATACGGTCATACCTGTTCCCCCTGAAGAGCAGCATCATGGTTGTGAGGAAGCAGAAGTTCATGTAGTTAAGCATCTTACGTACCAGATTGCGCTGGTATCCGCTTACAATGCCCACCCTGTGCACCGGAAGCCCGAAAGAGTGTGTTTTCTGGTAGATTCTGTTTCGGTATCCCTTCAGTGGCATGCCTGCAGGGTATGACGGTACCCTCGTGAGAACTTCGCACTCACAACCTTCTTCTGCCCAGTGCATGGCGAGGTCATTAATGACAAAATTCTCCGGATGAAAAACTTCACTTAAGATGAGGAGTTTCTTGCTCATAAAATTCCGGATAAAATATGCACAACCTTCAGGAAATTACACCATTCCTTCCCGGTTTCTGCAAACGACTTTCTATTACGCTGAAGAATTCCTCCCAGGAATCTCTTCTGACTGACTTATATGCCACAAATTTTGTGCCTTTCGTTACCTGAAGCCGTAGAATTGCTTCTGCCCATTTTGTATGATCTTTATAATCAATATATTCAGCCCCGGAATAATCTGTAAGGACCTCATGTGCATAGGGCAGGTCGGATACAAGTATGGGTAAACCTGCTGCTGCCGCCTCAATAAGGGGCAGGCCGAGGGTTTCAATATAGCTTGGAAAGACAAGGGCATCAACTTTTGAATAAAGCCAAAGCACATTATCATGAGAAAGCGGACCCAAGAAAACAAACGTGACATTTTTCAGATCCGGTTTCTTCAATCCTTTTTCATCAATGGTAAGGTAAAGAGCTGTTTTTCTCTCCGGCCGGTCATCAATAGATGCGAGCGCTCTGAATAAAATATCGTGGTTTTTATAAACCTCTCCGGAGACAGGGTAGAACAGATTCAGACAGTTGTTGTCAACAGGGCAGTTATACACGTTCTTCACTGCCGGAATATTTACCTCAGGAAATACAACATGGATCTTTTCTTCAGGAAATCTGAAACGGGCAGAGAAAGCCTCCTTCAGGAAAGTGAGCTGGACAAAGATCTCTGTCCTTGAGTTTAAGAACAATCTGATGTAGAGAGGATAGATATTTTTATAAAACCAGGTTGTTCGCTCAGTTTTTTTCAGAAGACTCCACCTGTTTATATACAGAGGTAGTGGCTGATGATAATATATGTAGCCGGGGCATTTGCCGGGTACGCGGAACCCGGTGTTCTGCAGGGATATTGCGGCAACAGGTCTGATGCTGTTCTTCTTCAGCCACCGTTTCAGTCCTGCCACATCCCACCATATCCTCTTATGCGGTGCAGTTACATCGGTTCGTATAATACGGAGGTTCTTCCCGGCATCACTGACAGTGACTGACCTGTGGATAAAAGCGACATATTCATTGCCGTCTTCGGGCAGGGCCCCGATAAACTGTCTGAGAATAGTCAGTCCCCCGCCCGACTTCAGAGCTGTTGCATTAACTATTATTGCATCCATAAAGGTATCCGTGGTATTACATTGCGCCGGAAAGGTCACTCTTCCTGCGGCCTGTTATTCTTAACATGTATGAATGACGGGAAATCAATGATCATAAATATGATAAATGCTGCTACAATAAAGCTTATTGTATATGCGAATGATGACATCAGGTCTCCCCTTATTATGAACATGATCATCCCCAGCATCACCGGGTAGAAAAGCCTCAGGTATGAGAACCTGCGGCTCCGGTAGAAGGCAGCATCCATACGTGCAACAATATACGCCATTATAACTGCAAAGAGTGCAACCCCGAACAATCCGAAATTTATGTAACCTTCGGCAACATAGGGGCAGGAGATATTTGTGAAATCCCAGTTTCTGGCTTCGGCAATAAACGCTCCGGAGCCGATCGGTTTGCCCGTCCATAGTGCTGACGGTACGAAGAACAGCAGGACTCCTGACAGCTGTTTTCCCCATGTTATGCCATTGCCCTTTACATATTCAATAGTCATTGACAGTGTGGAAAAGTTATCAAAGTCACCTGTCAGGAATGGAGCCACAGACGATACCATGCCTATCTCGCCGGCAGACTGGCCGGGTACTCTGAGTATAGCCAGGGCCGGATAGAGGACCAGGAAGATAAACAACATAAGTAATCCCGGTATATATCTCCTCCTGAAGTTCGGTACGAGAATAAAGAGCAGCCCCATGTAAAATGCACCTGCCATATAACGGGGCAGCGCCAGGGGGAAATTTGTCAACAGCAAAAGCAGGAAAGAGGAAGCCAGCAGGAGCAGTGACTTAAGTGAACCTGTTGACCTGTACCAGTAGGCGAATGCTGCGGCGGCAAAGAATGACGAGGCTCTGAAGACCTGCGTAACAACAAGATATGTGTTTGACCCGGAGGAGAACATATCAGAGGTGAGGTCACCTCTCAGTAAGACCAGTCCGCCCGTCTTCCTGAAAAAATACGTCAGGATCAGCAACTGGTAAAGAAACAAAAAAATGATACTCAAATTGTTAATTGAAAAGCCTTGTATGACCGGTCCGTCAGGGACCGAACGTTTTTCTCCCCCCAGCAGCTTAAACGTTATTTTATAGATAGCGATCCACATCAGGGTAACCAGGTTGGCTTTCACTGCCAGTGACGGTGATATATCAACGCCCCAGGGGAAGATGCCGACAGCATACTGCACCACAGGCACAATCCCCCAAAACAAAAACACATACAGCCAGATGAATTTATTGACTGACCAGGTCTTCTGCTTCCTGATGAAGGTGTTAATGAATGCGGTGATTATGATCACTGAAAAAAGTATGTAGTTCACGAGGTTCATACAGCCGGGGTATCGTCATCAACCATGATAGAGTCAGGGCCGTTACTGAAACGGCGAAGGACAATGAAGAATACCGCACCGGAGAGCATCATCCGGATTACCTGCGTAAATACGACAGTCATTACACCTCCCCTGATGCCGTACGCCGGGATAATGAAAAAGCCGAAGATCAGCTCTGATATCAGGATGACCGGGTAGTACATCAAGTGTATCCTGAAGTATTTCAATGAGTTAATCACATAGATGAAGATGCTTGACAGGAACAGGGGTATGATGCCGGTCATAGACAGCTTCAGCTCCGTGCTCAGATAAGCATTTTCCCTGCCCCAGAAAATCCTCATAATCAGATCACCGAACAGAATGAAACCGATGATGACAAGGGCCGAGGCGCCAAGGAACAGAAGAAGTGTATTCCTGACCTCAATATTGAAGCTTCGTTTATCATTGTTCTGCAGGCTCGTCTTCAACCTGACAAGAAAAGGGTGTCCGAC
>JAAZAP010000138.1 GCA_012514255.1 Bacteroidales bacterium
GAATACACAGGGCATTACTACAGTTGATACCCTTGTTTATATCCAGGGCATAATCACTCTGACACCTGAGCTGGGTAACATACCTGCCTTCGTGGCCTATATCCAGGACTCCACCGCAGGAATCTGCCTGACCGTCACCGGGAACAACACCTTCTCGCGCGATTCAGAGGTAAAGATCATGTGCCGCGGCGTCTCCTTCACCACCTACAACGGACTGCTACAGTTCGGTGACATCAGCATAGCTGACCAGACCACTCTCGTCAGCCTCACCCCGCCGGCACTTGAACCTGAAACAGTTACAATCTCAGATATTCTCTCAGGAGACTTTCAGTCTCAATATGTGAAGATTGAAGATGTACAGTTTGACAAGCCGGGAACATATTCCGGTGAAAAAATACTTACAGATTGCAGTGATGAACTTGAAGTCTACACACGCTCTGAGGCCACATTCTCATCGGAGACACTGCCCACGGGTAACGGATATATAAAAGGTGTAGTCTCAGAATTTAATGGTGTGCAACTGCTGCTCAGAGACAACACCGAGCACGGGATGACAGGCGAAAGGTGCGGAGGAGCCGGAACCGTTTACCTTACAGAAGATTTCTCAACCCTTGTGAAATATGCTGACGTCAGCACCCTGACGGGCTGGATGACCTACCCCCAGGCAGGGACCAAAACATGGTACGGTAACGAGGTAAACACACGCAGGTGGGTACAGGCCACCGCCCATAACTCCGGTGAGGCGTCAGTGATAACCTGGATGATAGCGCCTGTTTTCGATCTGACAATGGGCACACAGCCCTACCTCGAGTTCGAAAGCGCTGACGGTTATGATAACGGGGCTACAATGAAACTGCTGGTGTCAACCGACTATGACGGCTCTGCAACACCCTGGAACTTCACCTGGACAGAGAAGAACTATAACCTGCCAGCATCAACATCTTCCGGCTACAGTCAGTTTGCCAGTTCGGGAGAAATAGACCTCTCAGCATATACCGGAGGCCAGGTCTGGATTGCATGGGTATATGACGGTGACAGCAACCGCACAACCACTTGGGAGGTAGACAACATCCTCGTGGCGGAGAAATGACAAAAAGCAGCCTCATGGTCTTTTTAATGTTCTGCCTTGCTGGTACAACAGCAGGTCAGGCGCCGGAAGGCTACTACAACAGCACTGCAGGGCTCACGGGAAAGGCACTTCAGCAGTCGCTGCATGATATTATTGATGGTCATACGCAACTGGAATACAGCACTCTGTGGCAGTGCTTCTCAACAACAGACATCAGATCTGACGGGGTGACAATATGGGATATCTATTCCGACATCCCCGGGGGAAAACCGGCCTATTCGTTTACAATTTTTACGAAGCAGTGCGGCACCTACCAAAAGGAGGGCGACTGTTACAACAGGGAGCATACCTTCCCGAAAAGCTGGTTCAATGATGCTCCTCCGATGTCCACTGACCTGTTCCATATCTATCCCACCGATGGATGGGTTAACAACAAAAGAGGCAACCTGCCATACGGCGAGACAAACAACCCCTCCTGGACATCAACAAACGGCAGCATGGTCGGTCCCAGCTCGGTGCAGGGATATGCAGGCAACGTGTTTGAACCGATAGATGAGTACAAGGGCGACCTGGCCCGTACATTATTCTATGTGGCAACCCGGTACCTCGCTGAAGACACTCAGTGGCCCGGCAGCGACATGACCACCGGTGCACAGCCGAAGCCATGGGCGCTGGCAATGCTGCTCCAATGGCACAGGACTGATACCGTCAGTCTCAAGGAACAAAACCGCAATAACGAAGTATACAAATACCAGGGCAACCGCAATCCTTTCATTGACGACCCGCTGTTCGCGGAAAAGATATGGGGTACACTGAATCCGGTTGAAGAGACTGAGGAAGAACGGGTCTCAATGACCATATACCCCAACCCGGCGGAAGACTATGTAAATGTGAGCATCTCCGGATATACATGCAGCGGAACGCCATTATACATTTATGATTCGGGCGGATGCCTGATGATGATCACTATAGTTGAAGACAGCATCACAACCATCAGCACTGAAGGGCTTCCCTCCGGCATCTACTTCCTGAGTGTGGCATGTGAAGGGCAGGCTACTGCAGGGGCGTTCGTAGTTACCGGCAGGCAATAGAAACAAACCATGACCTCGTTTCATTCCGGGTCTCGCTTGTTCATGATCTTATTAAAAGTCCTGACAGCCATCCAGCTCTGTTTTCCCACCTGCGCTTTTCTTCAATCGCAGTGCGAAGTCGCCCGCGCTCATCATGAAAAAAAGCATGAAAACCAACAGTATAAAATTACGAATCTGTTTAATCCCGGTTTCACAGATTTCCTAACTTAGTATCCGTTTGGGGGAAAACCTATATCATATTAATGCCATGAACGAACAGACAGAGAACAAGGAGTGTTGCCCTGAATTCCATCCGGACAGATGGGATGAAAAGACCTTCGTCTGGGACAACAAGAAATTTGTAAAGGATTCCCTTCCTACACTGTTCCACATTCCGTACCCTCCAACGATAGCAAAGAAAATCACCAGGATGTGGAAGTCAGTTGAATCATCCGGATCAGCATCTCCGGATAAAGCTGAGACACTGGTTTTATTCCATGATCCATCAGCTTTCAAATCAGATATCCTGATCTCGGTGGAGAAAGATGTCCCTGATGAAAAGAACGTTGCAATCTCCGGGACCTTTGTAAGCAAGACATTCGAAGGAGGTTATAACGCAATTCCAAAATTTATCAGGGTAATGGATCAATACCTGTCAGAAACCGGTAAAAAGGCGAAAGACTATTATGTCCACTACGCCTACTGTCCGAAATGTGCCAAAAAATTCGGGCATAATTACA
>JAAZAP010000139.1 GCA_012514255.1 Bacteroidales bacterium
AAAACAGCACAACTGGCACGGTGTCCATCGCCTGTTGCAGGTTGTTGATGATGTTGTGCGAGCGAAGCACCGGGTAGCACTTGCCAACCCCTGTCAGGAAAACCACGGTATTAGGCGGCGTGTTCTGCACGATGTGCTTTACCAGCTGGTTGTTCTGGCTCAAACCCAGGGCCTTCACGATCGCATCCGTCGCATACCCAAGCCCGCGCCTATTCTCAAAGTCATAGGTCATCTCCAGGTAATCGTTCTCTTTCAGGAACCGGAGAAGCACCTCAAACAGGTCAAAGACAGTGACAGAGAAAGGTCCGCTGCCTGCCTGATATCTTCCGGCAAGCTCGTCGACATAACCCCGCACAGCCAGTTCATCCTGCGGGTCATAATCAAAGATATAGTAGTTGATCTCATTCGCCGCGCCGCCGCTTTTCATGAACTCGGGCTGGTTGATGCGGGCCTCTATCTGATGGAGCCGATCCTGTATCCGTTCAGGCATAATGGCCTCCCGTCAAGCTTTCCAGGCAGCTTTTCATATCCTCTTTCAACATCGTTTGAACGATTCCCTCGTTAAAATAGGCCTTCAGGATACGCCTGGGCGGCTTGATGCCGCTGAGAAGGCCCGCTTCGAACAGGATGCGGACGTAATACTGCTTCAGGTGATATACCGTCGTGTCTTTCCATTGCCGGATCACATCGGACTGCCTGGCCTTCTCATCAAAGAACAGGTTGATCTTCATGTCCTCCAGCTCCGGAGAGCCCAGGATCAACTCTGTCCGGTATACTTCATACAGGAACTCTGCGAACAGCAGGTCTGTCCGCATGATGGCGATGATCAGGATTTGTTTGGCCTGAGCGAGATCCCCATTGCCCAGGGCCTCCACCAAGGGAGTAGGAAGGCTTTCCAAGCGGCGGCGGATGACATTAAAATACCGCTCCGCACGGTATAAGCTTTTCATCTGATATAGATTGTCTTCCAACACCATCTGCTTGATCTGTTCAGACGACTTGCCCGCTATCTGCTGCTGTGCTGTTTTCCTGGTTTCCAAAAAAAGAAAAGGCACAGACATCATTCCCGCTGAATACTTCACTCTTTATGCCCATCCTTCTCCCTGAGCCGGTCAGGGAAATCTATGTTGTTCTTATTGCAGTACTCTTCGAACATCCTCAGAGCCAGTGCCGACGGCTTCTGGCAGTTGTTCTCCCAGCGATTGATGGTCGCATAACTCACGCCAAGCTCTTTCGCGAAGGCTTGCTGGCTTAGGCGCAGTCTCTTCCGGATGCTGAGAACGGTTTCTGCAAACATCATATGACACCTCGAGAGCCATTGTAGCGCGCGCTACAGATAAAAGCAAATGCAAATCAAAAGTTATTGCTGCTCAAATCTCCTCAACTGGTCCAGCCAGGACTGTATATGACGTCCTTCAAGCAGTCCAAGTAGAGTACCGTCGCAGAACCGTTCAGTACGCACTGCAGCCATGATGAGGGCGGTTATGCATTGAGCATCTAGGGTTGAAATGTCCATTGCCTGCCAATCACCATTCAAGTCTATGTTATGATCCTTCAATATCCTATTGTGCTGATGAAGCTCCATCTCGGGACGCGTTTCAGCGAAGTGATAAACATCTTTGATAAAGGCATTAACCGTTTCACTATAGTTCACAAAGGGCATTATGAAGGTTTCGGTTTCGCCAGCCCTGTCCTTGTGGATCGGGCTCCATGTTCCGTACCGATCTCCCTCTAGTAAGGGAAGATATTTTGTAAGTATTTCAAACGTGCCCATTAGCAGCCTCCTGTGTTCCTCACTGTTTATTCGAAGTCGTATTTGGCAACTGACCCAGTAGTTCCTTTACTTCCTCATCATCAGTCAACCCATAGACAATCTCTAAGAAATATCGGGCCTTGTCGAAATCCTCTTCTTCTAATGCATGTTTACCATAGGCATACGCCAGGCTGAGCACGTCCTCTGAGGCTCGTCAACACTTTTTCGGACAGTTTGCTAAGCAGAGATTTTCAAGGTCGAGTTATGGTAACGTTTCAGC
>JAAZAP010000014.1 GCA_012514255.1 Bacteroidales bacterium
ATGCCCTCATCAGGGGATGGTACAGGGTGCCCGTGAAGCCCGGCCGCTATCCTGCCATAATGCAGGTTCAGGGGTACAGCTCGGTAATGGTGCCTTCATATGTCAACTATGGTGATGACGTCATCGGATTCGGTCTCAATATAAGGGGTCACGGCAACAGCACTGACGATGTTAACCCGGGATTCCCCGGATATATACTCACAAACCTTGAAGACAAGGAAAAGTATATCTATCGCGGGGCTTACATGGACTGTGTCAGGGCTGTTGACTTCCTCTGCTCGAGGCCGGAGGTGGATGCCTCATGCATAGCCGTGGAGGGAGCCAGCCAGGGCGGAGCCCTCACCTTCGCAACAGCCGCCCTGAATAATGACAGGATTGCCGTTTGCGCACCACAGGTGCCTTTCCTCTCAGACTTCAGGGATTATTTCCGGGTGGCAAACTGGCCTGGTAATGAGTTTATCGAGCTCGTTGAGCAAAAGAAGGCCCTGACGTGGGATCAGGCTTACTATACACTCAGCTACTTTGACATAAAGAATCTTGCTCATATGATAAAGGCACCGTTGCTAATGGGAGTGGGACTGATGGACGAGGTCTGCCCGCCACACATCAATTTTGCTGCCTATAACCTTGTCACTGCAGAGAAGAAGTATATCGTCTATCCTTCTGCAGGCCACGGGCTGCCTGACCATTTCTACAATGCCAAGATAGAGTGGATAAGGGAAAAACTGGGATTGAAATAATACAAAATATCAGTTATTATGGGAAGAACAAAAATATCATCGGTGCTGGCAGTAATTGCTCTGTCAGTCATGCTTTCAGGCTGCAACCGGCCTGAACCGCGTACGCACGTAAGTTTTAACGAGGGATGGAAGTTTGCCCTGGCTGCAGGCGATGATGCCCGGCAGCCTGCATATGACGACAGCGGATGGCGGACGGTGGATCTGCCACACGACTGGAGCATAGAGGGTGAGTTCAGTGAGAGTCATCCTGCATCACCGGGCGGCGGAGCACTGCCGGGCGGTATAGGATGGTACCGCAAAACATTCAGGGTCAGCAACGCTGACAAAGAGAAGATGACCTACATTACTTTCGATGGTGTTTATCGCAACAGTGAGGTCTGGATCAACGGCAACCATCTTGGCAAAAGGCCTTACGGCTACAGCTCATTCAGGTATGATCTGACCCCCTTCCTCAAATACGGGGATGAGGAAAATGTGATTGCTGTTAAGGCAGACAACTCAGCGCAGCCTAACTCACGCTGGTACTCAGGGTCAGGGATCTATCGCAACGTCTGGCTGACAACCACGGAAAAGATTGCGGTTGATCATTGGGGGACCTTTGTGACAACACCTGTCGTCACCACGGAGGAGGCTCTGCTGATGGTGACTACACAGGTGAAAAACAGCTCCGGATCAAAGACCGATGTCCGGATGGAGACAGTGGTCTATGATGCTGACAACAGGAAGGTTGCAAGTGCAGAAACTGGCCAGGTGGAGATCATCATAGCAGGCACCACCGTAACCCAGGAGCTGACAGTTAAGAATCCCCGCCTCTGGTCACTGGAAAATCCTCATCTCTACCGGGTTGTGACTACCATACGGTCAGGGCAGATGGTGGCTGACAGGTATGAGACAGTCACGGGCATAAGATCGTTTGAATTTGATGCTGAGAAGGGATTTGTCCTTAACGGTGAACCCATCATTATAAAGGGTGTATGCAATCATCACGATCTGGGTTGCCTGGGGGCAGCCGTCAACACACGGGCCATAGAGAGACAGCTTGAGATACTCAGGGAGATGGGCTGTAACGGCATACGCACATCACATAATCCGCCGGCGCCGGAACTGCTTGACCTGTGTGACAGGATGGGTTTTATAGTCATGGATGAGGCTTTTGATATCTGGAAGGTTAAGAAAACCGATTATGATTACAGTCTCGACTTTGATGAGTGGCATCTGAAGGACCTGGAGGCCATGGTACTGCGTGACCGCAACCACCCGTCGGTCTTTATCTGGAGCATAGGGAACGAGGTGATGGAACAGTGGGAGAGGGATGGCAGTGGTGAGGCCATAGCCATCGAACTGGCTGATTTCGTCCGCTCAATGGATGACACCAGGCCGGTGACGGCAGCATGCAATGATCCTGCTCCGCACAATCCCGTCATCGCCTCAGGCGCTCTGGACCTGATAGGATTCAATTACCGTGATACTCTCTGGACACGCTTCCCGCAGACATTCCCGGAAGGGAAATTCATCGGGACGGAGACCACATCAGCTCTTGCCACAAGAGGCAGCTATGACATGCCCTCTGATATTGTTCGTCGATGGCCGGCCCGGTGGGATCAACCCTTCAGGGATGGCAATGCCGACCTTACCTGCTCGGCTTATGATAACTGCTCAGCGCCCTGGGGCACAACCCATCGCGACAGCTGGAGGCTGATAAAGAACAACGCATTCCTGACGGGCATGTATATATGGACCGGCTTCGACTACCTGGGAGAACCCACCCCATACTGGTGGCCGGCACGCAGCTCATACTTCGGCATAGTAGATCTTGCCGGGTTCCCCAAAGATGTTTACTATTTCTATCAGAGTGAATGGACCGATAAGGATGTACTGCATATCTTCCCGCACTGGAACTGGAATCCCGGGCAGACAGTGGATGTATGGGCATTCACCAACTGTGACGAGGCAGAGCTTTTCCTTAACGGCAACACACTGGGACGGCAGAGCAGGCGTGAGAACGACTTTAACCTTGTCTGGAAGGTGCCTTTTGAAGAGGGCGCACTGCTGGCAGTGGGTTACAGGGACGGCACTGAGATAATGAGACGTGAGATACACACTGCCGGTGAACCGGCGTCTCTGACTCTGTCACCTGACAGAAGCGATATCAAAGCTGACGGCAGGGATCTCTCGTTTATAACGGTTACAGTGATTGACAGTGATAAAAACCCGGTGCCCCAGGCCGATAACCTTGTAAGTTTTTCAGTTGAAGGACCGGGCAGCATCGCCGGAGTTGACAACGGAAGCCAGACAAGCATGGAGCCTTTCAAGGCTGATTACCGGAAGGCTTACAATGGCAAATGTCTTGTGGTGGTGAAGGCCGGCAGGGAAAAGGGAGAGATAAAGCTTACTGCGTCGGCTGATGGTATGCCGGATGCAACATGTGTCATCCGCGTAAAGTGACTGGCTGTTAAATCAGAGCTGAGAGGCCCGGGGAACCGGTCCTGCAGGCCTGCCGGTATCGGCTGGCGGCAATTGCCTTTTGCCCGCGGTCAGATGAACACCCTGGTGCCCTGATCATAGCTCTCGCGCAGCTCACGGGGAGTGCAGCCCTTCTTCCTCCTGAAGATGCGGTTGAAATTGGAGATGTTGTTGAAACCGCATGAATAGGCTATCTCGGCTATGGTTTTAGTGGTGGAGATGAGCATTCTGGAGGCATGTCCCAGCCTCACCTCCGTAAGGCAATCAATAAAGGTCATACCTGTCCTGAGCTTGAAGAAACGGCTGAAGGCTGACTCTGTCATGCTGGCAATGCGGGCAGCCTCACCCAGGCTGATCTGCCTGTCAAAGGAACCGTGAATAAACTCCATAACCTTCTCTATACGCCTGCTGTTATAGCTAAAGATCTCGTCGTCACTGAACCCTGAATCGGAAAGCACACGGTAGTCACGTGAGATGGAGAGATCATGAAGGATGCTCATCAGTTCCAGTACCGAGTCGAATCCCTGTTTCTTGCCCAGGCTGACTATGCGAGGCTCCAGGCGCGCTGTCGTCTCCGGAGCAAAGAGTATTCCCCTGAGTGACATGCGAAGCATGTTGCGGATGAAATTCAGCTGGTTCTTCTGCAGGAACCTCTCATCAAAAAAATCTTTGTGGAACTGAATGGTGACCTCCTCAACCTGGTTGGGAGCGAAGCCTGTGCCAAACCATCCGTGAGGCAGCCCGGGTCCCACAAGCGCCAGCTCCAGATCACCTATCTCCTCCACGTGATCACCAATGATGCGCTTCGCACCTTTCGCATTGCGGATGAAATTCAACTCAATCTCATCGTGGTAATGAAGGGGAAAGTCGAACTCCGACTTCGCCCTGTAAAAGTATGTGAAACAGTCAGATTGGGTTAGCGGGGTGATCTCCCTGAGGATACTATCGTGCATGGATCGGTTAAATTTGTTGCATGAAATCAAAGATATAAAATTAATGCAAAAATTGTACACTTTGATTCATGGTGCTTGCCGGTTGATAACATGAAGTATTTCAAAGTGATAATATATTACTGCCTTCTGCCTGGCAGGATCTGATCCGGGAGTAAGATAAAATTGTATTGGTAAAGGGAGTAGATTATGCCAGCCCCCTGTTATCATGGTATGAAAGTATCATTATTTAAAAGAATGGTATTACTTCCCGGAAGGGGTGATTGCTTAATTTTGATATAGAACATACGGAACCGCATGAAGGTAAAGCTTATCACGGGCCTGCTGCTGATGCTGGCCCTCCCGGGCTGCGGAGGCAGTCAGGAATATGATTATATAACCGTTAAGGATGGCATTTTCAGCCTGGCCGGTGAACCTTATTACTTTATAGGTGCCAATTACTGGTACGGAGCCATACTGGGCACAGAAGGCCGGTATGGCGACAGGGAGCGGCTGCTCAGGGAGCTTGATGATATGAAAAGCATCGGCGTCACTAACCTGAGGGTGATGGTTGGTCCTGAAGGGCCTGATAATGAGCCTTATCGTGTAACGCCTGCACTGCAGGTGGCTCCCGGTGAGTACAGCCAGGAGATGCTTGACGGGCTCGATTTCCTGATGGCGGAGATAGGCAGGAGGGAGATGCATGCCATCCTCTTTCTCAACAACGCGTGGGACTGGAGCGGGGGATTCTCTCAATACCTCAGCTGGAATGGCTACGGCCCAATTCCCAACCCCAATGTACCCCCGAACACATGGCCACAATTCATGAGCTACTCGGGACAGTTCAACGCCTGCGAGCCGTGCATAAGCCAATTTGAGGAGTTCATAAGGTTCATTCTTGGACGTACCAACAGGTATAACGGTTTGAAATATACTGATGACCCTGCAATCATGACCTGGGAGATAGCCAATGAACCGCGGGCATTCTCTGACGCGAACATCCCGGCCTTTGAGGCCATGATAGCACGCATTGCAGCTCTTCTTCAGAAGCTTGACGGGAACCACCTGGTCACCACCGGCACCGAGGGACGTCATGGATGCGAGCAAAAGATGGAGGTCTTTGAGCGCATTCACGCCGATCCGCACATTGATTACCTGGTGATGCATATCTGGCCGAAGAACTGGGGCTGGCTTGATATTGCTGACATCGCGGGGACCCTGGATTCGTCTGTTGTGAAGACAAATCAGTATATCAATGACCACCTTGTGGTGGCCGAACGGCTCGGCAAGCCGATAGTACTGGAAGAGTTTGGGCTGCCGCGCGATCAGCACGGATTCTCGCCGTTGGAGTCAACTGCCTCCCGCGATGCTTTCTATGACAATGCCTTCAGCCAGGTGCTGGATCATGCAGGCAGGCACGGACCCCTTGCAGGATGCAACATCTGGGCATACTCAGGCGAGGGCAGGGCTGCAGAAGGAAGGATATACTGGCTGCCGGGTGACGACTACCTTGGTGATCCGCCACAGGAAGAACAGGGTCTCAATTCGGTCTTTGACACCGATTCAACCATCGAACTGATTTCAAAATTTAATCGCCACCTCAGCGAGGTGATCAATAAATGACCGTATCATGCGTAAAACATTGATTGTGGCTATTGCAATATTGCTTGTTACAGCCTGCAACACAGGAGAAAGCAGGAAAAAGGATACTGCTGACCAGTCAGCCACACAGGAGACTGTCAGCATGCTTGCCGGATTGAAGCATGCTGCCGTGGAGGGGATAATGTTCGGCCACCAGGACGACCTCTCCTACGGAACAGGATGGGTATACCCGGATGGTGAGTCGGATGTCAGGCGCGTCACCGGTGATTACCCTGCTGTCTGTGGTATGGATTTGGGCGATATTGAGCACCTCTCACCGGTGAACCTTGATTCTGTACCATTTGACCATATGAAGATATTTGCCCGGCAGGTATGGGAGCGAGGGGGGGTGATTACCTTCAGCTGGCATGTTGACAATCCTCTTACCGGCGGGAATTCATGGGATATCTCCTCTGATAAGGTTGTGGCCTCGGTGTTGCCCGGAGGGGAGAAGCATGATGAGTTCAGGGTATGGTTGGATAACCTTGCCGAGTTCCTCGGCTCGCTTACGGATGACCAGGGTGTGGCCATACCGGTCATCTTCCGCCCGTGGCATGAACATACCGGTAGCTGGTTCTGGTGGGGACAAAAGCTCTGCACTGCCGAAGAGTTCATTGCCCTGTGGAGATTCACGTTCGATTACCTCTGCAATGAGAAGAACATTCACAACCTACTCTTCGCATACTCAAGCGGAGGTGATATTGAAAATATGGAACAATATCTCGAGCGTTATCCCGGAGACGATTATGTTGACATTGTCGGCTTTGATTACTATCAGATGCCTGATGCGGGTAACAGCTCGTTCACGGTAAATGTCAGCAGGGTTCTCGACATTGTTACTGAGGCTGCTTCCGGTCACGGTAAGCTGGCAGCGCTGACCGAGGCCGGGTATGAGGGCATCCCTGACTCTGCGTGGTGGACCACGGCTTTCTGGCCGGCCATAAAGGATCATCATATCTCCTATGCACTTGTCTGGCGGAATGCTCATAACCGGCCGGGACACTTCTATGCACCTCATCCTGACCATGTCAGTGCGGCGGATTTTATAAGTTTCTATAACCTGCCGGAGACCCTATTCCAGAAGGAGATAACAGCTCTGGATATTTATAACAGGGAATAACCAGTAAAACAGAATGGACAATTTCAAAACACGTTTGGGGAAGCTCACTGCGGAGCATGAAGCGCTTGTTACCCGGCGCAACCGCAAAATCACCACCGGGAATGGCATCTTTGAGAGATATGAATACCCTGTCCTTACGGCAGCACACGCACCGCTCGCATGGAGGTATGACCTTAACCCGGCCACCAATCCGTACCTGATGGAACGCTTTGGTATCAATGCCGCATTCAATGCCGGTGCCATGAAGCTTGACGACAAGTATCTGCTGGCAGTGAGGGTTGAGGGTTACGACAGGAAGTCGTTCTTCGCTATTGCCGAGAGTCCCAATGGAGTGGATAGCTTCCGTTTCCGCGATTACCCGGTGACCATGCCTGAGACGGATGATCCTGACATCAACGTGTACGATATGAGGCTCACCAGGCATGAGGACGGGTGGATCTACGGTGTATTCTGCACCGAGAGGAAAGACCCGAACGCTGCCCCGGGGGATCTCTCCTCTGCCGTGGCCGCTGCCGGCATCGCCCGCACTCATGACCTGGTGACATGGGAACGGCTCCCTGACCTCGTCTCCGGCAGCCAGCAACGCAATGTGGTCCTCCATCCGGAGTTTGTCAATGGCATGTATGCTCTCTATACCCGCCCTCAGGACGGCTTCATTGATGCCGGCAGTGGCGGAGGGATAGGCTGGGCGCTGGTGAAGGATATATCACACGCTGTTATTGAACCGGGCGCCGAGAAGATAATCAACCAGAGGCATTACCACACTATCAAGGAACTGAAGAATGGTGAAGGACCACACCCTATCAAAACGTCTGCCGGGTGGCTGCATCTTGCTCACGGTGTCAGGGGATGCGCCGCCGGACTGCGGTATGTCCTATATCTCTATATGACGTCCCTTGATGATCCCTCGGAGATGATAGCCGAGCCGGGAGGCTATTTCATGGCCCCGGTGGATGAGGAACGAATAGGCGACGTCTCCAACGTGCTCTTCTCAAACGGGTGGATAGCTGATGACGATGGGACAGTCTATATCTATTATGCTTCGTCTGATACACGGATGCACGTTGCTGTTTCGTCTATTGACCGGCTGGTAGATTACTGCATGAATACCACGGCCGACAGGCTTCGGTCTGCGGAATCAGTGAAGACGCTGAATGCAATAATTGCCTGGAACAGGAAATACCTGGCGGCGAAATGACGACGGACAGTGCCATGCTTCTTGAGAGGATGAAGGAATCAGCCGGGAAGGAACTGACTGGTAATATACTGCCATGGTGGATAAAAAATATGCCTGACCCGGAGAGAGGCGGCTTTTATGGCAGGATAGACGGACGTGAAAAGACCATTACAGATGCTCCCAGGGGCGGGATACTTAATGCCCGCATCCTGTGGAGCTTCTCGGCAGCATATGTGAAGCTGGCGGATCAGAAATACCTGGAGATGGCCACTCGGGCCCGGGATTATATCCTTCGCCATTTTTTCGACAATGAATATGGCGGGACATACTGGAGCCTTTCAGGCCATGGCAAGCCGCTGGAGACGAAGAAACAGATTTACTCCCAGGCTTTTTTCATCTATGCCCTTACCTGGTTTCATAAGGCTACAGGCGACAGGGAGTCGCTCTACAGGGCCATAGAATTGTACCGACTGATAGAAAAACACAGCTATGATGCCCGGTATGAAGGTTATTTTGAGGCTTTTACGCGCGAGTGGGGTGAGATGGCTGATCTCCGCCTGAGTGAGAAGGATGCCAACGAAAAGAAGACGATGAACACCCATCTCCATATCCTTGAGGCCTATACCAGCCTCTACAGCGTCTGGCCTGATCCGCAACTCCGGAAACAGCTGGCAGGGCTGGTCAGTACTTTTACAGAAAGAATTGTTGACCCGGTGACATCGCATCTTAATCTCTTCTTCGACGAGGAGTGGAACCAGCGCTCTGCCATTGTCTCGTACGGCCATGATATTGAGGCCTCATGGTTGCTTTGCGAGGCGGCTGATGCTCTTGGCGCTGCTGACACGATCAAGGGAGTGGCACTGAAGATAGCATCAGCAGCCCATGAGGGTCTGGCTGATGACGGCAGCCTCTTCTACGAGAAAGATGACGAGGCGGGTCACTTTGACCGCGACAGGCACTGGTGGGTGCAGTCGGAAGCAACGGTGGGCTTCCTCAATGCCTGGCAGCTCAGCGGTGATAACAGCTGGCTGGAGCTGGCAGCAAATGTGCTTGATTACATTAACACCCACCTGACAGACAGGGAGAACGGTGAGTGGTTCTGGAGCATTCGTGCTGATGGTACTGTCAATCGCGATGATGACAAGGCCGGCTTCTGGAAGTGCCCATATCATAATACAAGGATGTGCCTGGAGATAATGGAAAGATCAGGCGATCAGCATTAGTGATCGTGCGATTTTCGAATGTCAATGTTTATAATGCATTCGTTGGAAATGTAACGTTATTTTACATATAACAATTCACTGTAAAATATTCACCATATCCCCATTTTTAAATAAATTCGTAAATCGTCTAACAATTACGAAAGGGTATTAAAAATGACTTACTGGATTATTGCATTAGCTGTTATCCTGATTTTCTTTTGGGGTATCAGGATCGTCAGACCGACACACCGTGCACTCATAGAGCGTCTCGGTAAATATCATCATTTTGCCAACCCCGGCTTCCACTGGATCATACCCGTAATAGACAAGATCTACCGAGTCAATGTGACTGAACAGATGGTTGATGCCGAGCCGCAGGAGATAATCACAAATGACAACCTGAATGCCAGTGTTGATGCACAGGTTTATTTCAGGGTGAAGGCTGATGAGGAGAGTGTCAAGGGCTCAATCTACAATGTTAACAATTTCAGATGGCAGATTGTGAACCTGGCACGCACCACGCTTCGTAACATCATCG
>JAAZAP010000015.1 GCA_012514255.1 Bacteroidales bacterium
GGGCGGCGCTTGAGGAGTACAGGAAGATCAACCTCTACAATGCTGATTTTCCGGGAGGATTATTCAATCTAGGGATAATGTATGCCAATGCAGGGAATCTGGCAGCTGCGGAGGCAGCATACCGCGAAGCACTTGAAGTTGATGATCAGTTTTACATTGCAAAGGTGAACCTGCCAACAGTATTTGCACAACAGGGCAGGCACGGTGAGGCGGAGAGGCTGCTTCGCGAACTGCTCAGGGATCACCCGGAATTGCATGAGCTCAACAGCTCACTGGCCATGCTGCTGGCCGAACAGGGAAGATATGCAGAGAGCCGTGAGTTCTTCCTGAAGGCGGCGAAGCTGATGCCTGAGCAGACCAGGATACTATATAACTTAGGGTTGCTGGAGAACACCCTTGGGAATACAGCAGCGGCCGAGAGATACCTCCTCAGTGCCCTGGAGAGGGAGCCCGGCAGCTATGATTACCTCTATGCGCTGACAACCTTCTCCCTTGAGCACGGCAATAAGGACAAGGCGCTGAATTATGCCCGTCAGCTGGCTGACCGGTTCCCAGGTGATCCGGCTACCAGGCAACTGGTTGAAGCGGCAGGAAAATAAAGAGGAGGTGCCTGTGATGCACCCCCTCAATCCTGGCTGGAATAAGCCGACTGGTCAGTATCTGATCCGGGACCGGAATTGCGGTCCGGTAAGCCTACCTGTCAACCGGGTACGGTTTATGCTGAGGCCATGAGCGTGGTTCTTCCGAGATCTTTTGCATTACCACCTCCACAGCCTTCATCAGCTGGGTGTCATACCCCTCCGAGTACTTTTTCGAATCAACATCAATAATTATATCCGGTGTGACACCCTCATTCTCCACCACCCATTCACCCTTTTCGTTGTATATGCGGTAGTCGGGTGCGGTGATGGTGCCGCCGTCAATCAGCTCAATAAACATTGAGACGCCCACCAGGCCACCCCAGGTGCGGGTGCCAATGATCGGCCCCATGCCGAACCAGCGGAACTCGTAGGGTAGTTCGTCACCGCCCGAGCCGGCGTACCTGTTGGTTATCAGCGCCATGTGCGCGTCAACGGCAAGGTGTGGAATGGGCTGGTCAGCAGACTGCCTGCGGGTCCAGAATGCGTGTGGTTTTTTCTGCAGACGCTGCAGGAAGATCTCCGGATCGAGTCCGCCTCCGTTGAAACGGCCGTCAATGATGAGTCCTTCCTTCTTTGTCTGCGAGTAGAAATACCTCGGGAAATCGGTGGCCGAGCCGTTCCATGTGTCAGGCAGGTAGATGTATCCTATCTTTCCTCCTGATGCTTTGTCTACCGCCAAACGATTTGACTCGAGCCAGTCCATGTAGCGGTAACGGCTCTCGCTTCCTGCCGGGACAACGGTCACCTCGCGGGCACCAGTCAGCGTCGGTTTTGAGTTCACTGTCAGCGATACCTGCTTGCCGGCCAGACCAGTGAAGTAGCTGTAGACTTCCCTGTCAGCCTTCACGTCGGTGTTGTTAATCCTGAGCAGGTAATCGCCCTCAGCTATATTTATTCCCGGTTTGGACAGTGGCGGCCATTCCTCGCGTGACCAGTCCTTCTCCCTGTATATCTTGCTGAAGCGGTAGAGGTTATTTTGTTTATCCACAGAGTAATCGGCTCCAAGCATGCCGGTGTTTACCGGTTCTGCGCGCCGTTTACTGTCCCCACCGTAAACATATGTATGTGAAGTGTTAAGCTCGGCAATCATCTCACCAATGATGAAAGTGAGATCCTGCCGGCATGTGGCCCTGTCGGCCAGTTTTTCATATTTCAGTCTGAGTGCCGGCCAGTCCTGTCCGTGCATCCCCGGTTCATAATAGTAATCGCGCTCCATCCTCCATGCCTCATTGAAGATCTGTTTCCACTCGCTGACCGGGTCATGCCATACCTTCAGATCGGTCAGCTTCAGTGGCGAAGCGTCCCCTCCGTCTGCCGGCATAAGTAATATGCCGCCGGCCTTCCTGAGCACGATGGTGCTTCCGTCAGCAGAGAGCCGGTAGTCATCAATCCCTTCGACAAGTTGAGACCCTTTGCCGGATTTAAGCGACCATGAGAACAGGTTCATTGGTCCGTGTCCGGCAACCTCAAAACGGTTGAAGTTACCCTCGTCGCTGTTTAGCCAGAAGAGAGACCTCTCATTGACCGCGAGGCTGCGGTAATTGCCTTTTGCGATCGGCAGGGCTTCAACGCGGTCTGTTATACCATCAAAGTCGATGTGCACTGACGGAGCAGCGCCGGTGGTCCCGCCAGCTCCGGATGATCCTCCTGCCACAGCAGTCTCCGTACCGACAGGTTCCTCATCACTCTTAAAGGGAACCAGTGATTTGCCTTCCTTTTTCAGGGTTACTGCATAGATGCCGGCAATCTCGCGATAGATCATCTCCCACTCCAGATCACAATAGGTGGGCTCAAAACGGCGGTTCGAAATGAAGATTATATGTTCTCCGTCAGTGGTGAACAGTGGATTAAAA
>JAAZAP010000140.1 GCA_012514255.1 Bacteroidales bacterium
AAAAGGGGCTTACCGCCCCCTGATGACTCCCCGCTGAGAACTCTTTATAAACTGAAGAATATAATCGCGCTCAGGGGTCTGTTCCAGTGTGGAAGCAATATACTCCAGCGCCTGGCTGCCATTCATACCCATATTGTAATAGGCTCTGTAGATCTCATGCAGTTCCCGGATCTTTTCCCTGGTGAAGCCCCTTCTCTCGAGCCCCACGCTGTTTATGCCCAGGTATGCCAGGGGTTCCCTGTCTGCTTTTATATAAGGCGGGACATCCATTCGCACTTTGGCTCCTCCTCCCACAAAGGCATGATTGCCTATACGGACAAACTGATGCACCACTGTTCCACCGCCAAGCGTCACCCAGTCGCCCAGCTCTACTTCCCCGGCTATGCCGCAAGAGGCAACCATGATCACATTGTCCCCCAGGATGCAGTCGTGCGCAACATGCACGTAAGCCATCAGCAGGTTGTTTTTCCCTATTACCGTCCGGCCTTTGGCACGGGTACCCCTGTTGAGGGTGGCAAACTCCCTGACGGTGGTATTGTCTCCTATCTCCAGAGTGGTCTCCTCGCCGCTGAACTTCATGTCCTGAGGTATTGCAGAGATCGACGCGCCGTTGAAGATACGGCAGTTGCGGCCTATCCGGGCCCCGTCATATATAACAGCCCCGGCACCGATCCATGTGCCTTCCCCTATTACAACATCACCGTAGATCGTTGCAAAGGGTTCAACCGTAACACCCTCGCCAAGCTGAGCCCCGGGATCAATATGAGCCAGTGAAGAAATCATATGATGCTATTTATTTTTTATTACCTGTGCCGTCATCTCACCCTCTGCAACGAGCTTCTCACCCACGAAAGCCTGGCAATACATGATCACGATATTCCTTCTTATAGGCTCGGTGAGATCAGCTCTTACCACAATAGTGTCTCCCGGTATTACCTTGTGCTTGAACTTCATCCTGTCTATTTTCAGGAAGTAGGTTGAATATTTTGCGGGTTCATCAACGGAGTTAAGCACCAGTATCCCTCCTATCTGCGCCATGGTCTCCACCAGGAGAACCCCCGGGAACACATGTTCCTGTTCAAAATGACCCTGAAAGAAGGCTTCGTTATATGTAGTGTTTTTCATTCCGATCACGTGGTTGGGTGTCAGTTCCAGTATCCTGTCAACCATCAGGAACGGGAAGCGGTGTGGCAGCAGCTTCTTTATCTGCTGTATGTCCATCACTGCAGGCTTGGTGGTGTCAAGAATGGGTATCTCCTTCCTGGTGGCCTGTCTCTTCATTTGCTGCCGTATCAGCCGCGCCATCCTGGTATTGGAGTAATGACCAGGACGTGTTGCCACCACCTTGCCCTTGATGGGCTGCCCTACCAGTGCCAGGTCGCCTATCAGGTCCAGCAGCTTGTGCCGTGCCGGCTCATTGGGATACCTCAGCTTGGTATTGTTCAGCACACCCGCATGATGTTCGGTGATGCCGGGCTTGTTGAACATATGAGCTATGCGGTCAATCTCCTCCTGCTCCACCTCACGCTCAAGGATCACCACGGCATTCTCCAGGTCGCCCCCCTTTATCAGCCCCATCCGGAAGAGAGGCTCCAGTTCGTGAAAGAAAACGAATGTACGGCTCCCGGCTATCTCCTTCTCAAAATCGTCAATCTGGTCAAGGATGGCATACTGGTTGCCGAGTATCTTCGAATTATAGTCTATCAGCACATGTGCGCTGAAATGGTCGTCAGGGTAGACAATGAGGTCTACACCGTGCTCCTCGTCCGAGAAGGTGATCTTCTCCTTTACGACGTAATAGTTACGTTCCTCTGCCAGTTCGGAAATACCTGCCTTTTTGATGGCATCCACGAACATCCGTGAGCTGCCACCCATAATAGGGGCTTCAGGTCCGTCAATTTCAATGAGTGCATTGTCAACACGCATCCCTGCAAA
>JAAZAP010000016.1 GCA_012514255.1 Bacteroidales bacterium
CTCACCGGTCAGGTACCCGATGGCAGGGATGAAGAGCCAGAAAGTATCACTCGGTATCTTCAGCCATGAACTTAACGAGATTGTTTACCTTAAGACTCCCGGTCCTGAAAACCAGTATATCACATCGGTAACATGGGATCCTTCGGGCAGATATATTTATGCCGGCATTCTCAACCGCGACCAGGATCACCTGTCGATGAACAAGTACGATGCTTCCACCGGGGGCCTGGTAAAAACCCTTTTCGAGGAGCAGAACAGCCGGTATGTAGAGCCGGGCGGCGGGCTGTATTTTCCCGCTGCAGGCGGTCAGGAGTTCATATGGCAGAGCCGGCGTGATGGCTGGAATCATATCTATCTGTACAATACTGAAGGTGTTCTTATTAAGCAGATTACGAGTGGCGACTGGGAGGTGACACGGCTCCTGGGTTTTGATCCGCAAAAAAAGAGAGTCTATTATGAGGCGACCAGGGAGAGTCCTCTTGAGCGGCACCTTTATGCCACCGACATTAAAACCGGTAAAACGGATCGTTTGACTGACGGAGAGGGTGTGCACCGAATCATGGCCTCAGGGAGCATGAACTACTTCATTGACGACTTCAGCGGGCTGACAATGGCACGCGCTTATTACCTTCTCGACGGCAGAGGCAACATGGTTGATACTCTTCTTGAGGATGCCAACCCATACAAGGACTACAAAACGGGGGAGATGTCAATATTTTCTGTCAAGGCTGACGACGGGGTTACAGATCTATGGTGCAGGCTGATCAGGCCGGTTGATTTTGATCCGTCGGTTAAATACCCTGTGATGATCTATGTTTACGGCGGTCCGCATGCCCAGATGATCAATAAGTCCTGGACCGGTTCGGCAGGCTTCTTCCTCAATTATATGGCCCAGAAGGGATATGTTGTCTTTACGCTTGACAATCGTGGATCTGCCGGACGCGGATTTGAGTTTGAGAGCATCATCCACCGACAGCTCGGCGATGTGGAGATGGCTGACCAGATGGCAGGTGTAAGGTATCTCAAGTCGCTTGGTTTTGTTGACACAACCAGGATAGGTGTTCACGGGTGGAGCTATGGCGGATTCATGACGGTCTCGCTGATGCTGAGGCAGCCGGGCGTATTTAAGGTGGCTTGTGCAGGCGGACCCGTTATAGACTGGAAATGGTATGAGGTGATGTATGGAGAGCGTTATATGGACACCCCGATGAAAAATCCGGAAGGGTATGAACGGTCATCGCTGCTCAGGTATGCCGGCAATCTTGAGGGGAAGATGTTGCTCATCCACGGCACTAACGATGATGTTGTGGTGTGGCAGAACAGTCTCTCATTGCTTGATGAGTGCATAAAGCAAGGCCGCCAGGTGGATTACTTCGTTTATCCCGGTGCCGGGCATAACATGGTTGGCCGCGCACGTGTTCATCTCTTTGAAAAGATTGCAGGTTATTTTGATGATTTGTAAATGGGGGTTAAATGGGGGTCGGACCAAGCTATAAACTTGATATTCAAATTATTAAAAATCAATTTATATGGATTTGATTCCTTAAAGAGATAAATTGGAGATATAAAGTTAAGTTTAAGTAATGATTTGAAATGCCCAGGGCCAATAGATACTACACTCCAGGTCACATTTGGCATATTACTCACCGGTGCCATAAAAGGGATTTTCTTCTAAAATTCGCAAAGGACAGGAAACTGTGGATTAAATGGTTATTTGAAGCGAAGAAGCGTTACGGAATCTCAGTGTTGAATTATATTGTTACCAGCAACCACATTCATTTGTTAGTATGTGACAATACGCCTTCCAGAAGCATTCCCATTTTCATGCAATTGATACAAGGCAGAACTGCACAGGAGTACAATAACAGAAAAGGTCGAAAAGGAGCTTACTGGGAAGACAGGTATCATGCAACAGCTATCGGTACGGATGAGCATCTTCAACACTGTATGGCATATATTCACATGAACATGGTCAGGGCTGGCATGGTTGATCATCCTATAAAATGGGAAGAGTCCGGATATTATGAAATAGAATATCCCAAACAGCGGTACTCTATAATTGATTATAAAGCATTACAAGGAATTCTGGGCCTGGAATCAATTGACCAGTTACAAAAGTTACAATCAGAATGGGTACAGGAAGCTCTAAGAAAGGATAGCCTGAAGCGTGAGCCGAAATGGACAGAAAGCATAGCTGTGGGAGATGAGGCCTTCATCGATAAGATCAGGATGCAGCTTAACATCAGACCTTCACCGGGAAGGGTTACTCAGACAGAGGATGGATTTACACTTGCAGAAGGAGATTTTCCTTATCCTTACAATAACAATATTGCGTCCAAAACAGCATTCTAAGAGCCGTAATGACCTGTAAACGCATTATAACGCCTTAGTAATCAGTATTATATTTTGGTCCGACCCCATTAAAAAGTGGGACGTACTGGATTCGAACCAGTGACCTCTTGCGTGTGAAGCAAGCGCTCTAAACCGACTGAGCTAACGTCCCGGGCGGGGGCAAAGATAGCGAAATAATTTATCTTTGTTTTTATGGCATTGAGCCGGAAATCCTGATGACTGAGCATCCAGCAACTGAGAAGAAAGAGAAATCGCGCTTCGGACTCATCCTTCATCTGCACCCGCGGAAGGTAAGGGAATCGACCCTCCGTTTCACCCTCACTTTCGGCCTGGGAGGCATGGCAGCACTGCTTCTGGTGATACAGGTTGTCACCGGGCTGCTGTTGAAGTTTCATTACGAACCTTCCCCGGAGAATGCATATAACTCCATCCTCAACATGCAGGAGAGCCTGCTCTTCGGTAAGATGCTCCGCAATATCCACCACTGGAGCGCCATAGCTTTCGTCTGGATCGCCTTCCTCCATATGCTTCGCGTGGTCTTCACAGGTGCATACAGGCCCCCACGGGATGTGACCTGGGTAACCGGCCTCGTACTTCTCATACTTGTGGTCCTCTCCAACTTCACCGGCTACCTTCTGCCGTGGGACCAGCTCTCATACTGGGCAGTGACAGTGGGCACCAGCCTTCTGTCATATGTACCCCTGGCGGGCGAGCCAATCCGTAAGGCACTCTTAGGAGGAGCTGAGGTGGGTCAGCCTGCACTCACTAACTTCTTTAACCTTCACACCGGAGTCATCCCACTGATGATAATAGCCCTGATGGCCTGGCACTTTTGGAGGATTCGTCGCTCCGGGGGCGTAATAGTGGCGCAGGAAGACAAAGAGAGTCCGATGGTGAGCACCAGGCCTCATCTTGTCAACAGGGAATTCGTGGTGGCGATCACTCTGCTCGCCGTGATTTTTATGATAAGCAGCCTCCTTGACGCACCCCTGCGGGAGCGCGCTAATCCTGCGTTCAGCCCCAATCCTGCAAAGGCTCCCTGGTACTTCATGGGACTGCAGGAGTTGCTCATTCACTTCCACCCGTTGTTCGCGGTCTTCATCATTCCTGTCACGGTGCTGGCTGCAGCGATAGGGATGCCCTATGTGAAGAGCAATGACAATAACCAGGGGGTATGGTTCCTCTCCCGAAAAGGCATCAGCTCGGCAAAGCTGACCGCAGTAGCAGGTATCATAATGACAATGATCTTCATTGCACTGAGTGAGCTTCTTCCTGATCCCGAAGCCCTTCTTCCGAAGGTGCCGGCCGTCATAACCACCGGCCTTATTCCATTCCTGCTGGCAGTGGTGACAATGTGGC
>JAAZAP010000141.1 GCA_012514255.1 Bacteroidales bacterium
GCGGGGTCTTGCACTATAGTGGGAGAACATGCGTCAATTATAACAGCATTCGGATTTATCCTTGCAACGTTTTTTCTTACCTCAAACAGATCATCCAAATCAGCGCTTTCAATTTTATTAACAATAACCACATCAGCAAGTCTGAGGGTTATCTCCCCGGGATAATACCGCTGTTCATGGCCTGCCCTCTGCGGATCAACAAGTGTAATCATCAGGTCTGGCTTAATGAATGGAAAATCATTATTTCCACCATCCCACAAAATGACATCACACCCCCTTGGATCACTTTCAGCCTGCCTGAGGATAGCTTCATAGTCAATGCCTGAGTAAATTATTGTATCGCGGACAACATGCGGTTCATACTCCTCCATTTCCTCAATTGTACACTCATGCTTACTGAGATCATCAATCGTCTCAAAACGCTGTACTGCCTGTTTCACCAGATTACCGTAAGGCATCGGATGCCTGATGGCAATTACCTTCAGGCCTCGCTTTTTTAGTTCATCAACTATTCTGCGCGATGCTTCGCTCTTTCCTCCTCCTGTCCTGACTGCTCCGACAGCAATCACAGGTTTTGTACTCTTAACCATCGTCTCCTTCCATCCCAGAAGCGAGAAGTTGGCTCCGGCAGCATTCACTATTGCGCTAAGCTCCATCACCTTCTGATAGGTTACATCACTGTACGAGAAAACACATTCGTCAACCTTTAGCTCAGTGATAAGGCGAGGCAGATCACTCTCGGCATAAATAGGAATACCTTCGGGATAGAGCTTTCCTGCCAGACCTGCAGGATATTTCCTGCCGTCAATATCTGGTATCTGGGCAGCGGTAAATGCGACAACATTGTAAAGTTCATTGTCGCGGAAATAGGTGTTGAAATTGTGAAAATCCCTGCCCGCGGCACCAATAATGATAACATTTCTTTTTAACATAAAACCTCCTGGTTATTTATTGATTTTTTTTAAGAATATCTGCTTCAGTTAGTTTACTTATCCGGCAAATTTATAATTTGTAACTGAAAACGGAAGTGATATTAGTCAGTTTAACTTAAACTTACTGAGGTTCATAATATTTTGATAATATGGAAGTTAATAAATCAGAGGGGGTTGTTGATTAATTCACTGCTTAATATTTTAAACGTCAACAGATTGGCTGCATCTTTGCACTAACTTTCGGCGGATGAATGTCCTTGCACACATATACCTCTCAGGCGACTCGGATAACATCATCATTGGCAATTACATAGGAGATTATGTAAAGGGCCGTGACTATCTGAAGTATCCCGAGGGAATACGCAAGGGCATCATCATTCACAGGCACATAGATGCCTTTACAGACAGGCACCCGGTTGTGCACCGCAGCAAGCTGCATTTCGTGGGGCGGTACAGAAAGTATGCCGGTGTGATAATTGACATACTCTATGACCATTACCTTACCAGGGAATGGGACCTCTTCTCCAGGAGACCTCTTGAGAGTGTAACCTACAACTTCTACAGGGCAATGGTAAATAACTTTGAGATACTTCCGGAGACGGTGAGGGAGAAAATGCCCTTTTTCATTATTGACAACTGGCTGGAGACCTACCAGACAAGGAGGGGGATACGGAGAGTGCTCAAGACGCTCAGCGGTATCACATCCCTCCCAAAGGAGACACGGTGGGCCATGAGAGTATGGAAGAAGCAGTATTATTCCATTGAGGAGGACTTCATGGAGTTTTTCCCGCAACTGATAAACTACGTGGAATCAGAGTTTGGCATTGAGCTTTCACCGGGCATACAGGTGCCTTTCTGAGATATAGGTATCTCAACCGGCGCCTTCTGCTTAAATCATAATCCATCCTGTAGCCCCTCACCCTGGCAATAGTGTATTCCTGTCAACCGAGGTACTCTGTCCTTCCTGCATCAAGCCTCAGGAAAATGAAGAGAAGAATGGTGAAGCCCCACAATGAGCTGCCCCCGTAACTGAAAAACGGCAGGGGTATACCTATTACCGGCATTACCCCGATTGTCATGCCTATATTGACAAAGAAATGGACCAGGAATAGTCCGAAGACTCCGTACCCGTATGCCCTGACAAAGGTTGTCCGCTGCCGCTCCGCAAGTATAAGCAGTCTCAGCAGCAGCCACACAAACAACCCTATCACCACTGTTGAACCGATGAAGCCCCACTCTTCCCCCACGGTGCAGAATATGAAGTCAGTACTCTGTTCCGGAACAAACTTGAACTTTGTCTGGGTCCCGTTCAGGTAACCCTTGCCGGCAAAACCGCCTGAACCGATTGAGATGAGCGACTGGTTCAGGTTATATCCCTCACCGAAGGGATCGGTTTCCATACCGAGCATAATATTGATCCTGGTCTGCTGATGAGGCTTGAGCACGTTATGGAAGGCATAGTCAACGGTAAAGAGATAAAGAAGCCCTCCTAGAAGGAAGATGTAGATAATAGCCTGGTTTTTCAGCTTCTGGCGGTAGATATACCATGCATAGACGATCCCTGCCAGGAATACTGCAATCACTATTATCAGGACCAGGTCAAGGTCAAGCAGATAATGACCAACAGAATAGGCCACAGCTCCGGCCAGGGCCATAACACCTGCAGCCCTGAACGTAAACCTTATACCTGAGGTGATCAGGAGAGCCATAGCTGCCACAATCAGCAGCCCGATCGCAACCGGCAGGTTGCCCAGTATCAGTGTCAGAAGAAAGAGTGTCACTGCCAGGATTGCGGTTACGAAAACCCAAATACTCATACCCTCGCGGTAAAGAACTATGAAAAAGGCAAAATAGGTTATTACCGAACCCATGTCGGGCTGCATGATTATAAGCAGCACGGGCGCTACAATAATAGATGTTGCCGCAATCATATCCCTGGCGCCAAGCAACTGGCGCCTGGAGTTCAGAAACGATGCCAGCGCCAGTCCGGTGGCAAACTTTGCAAACTCGGAGGGCTGGATGCTGAAAGCTCCTACGCCGAACCAGGCCTTCGCACCATTTATCTCCTTGCCTATGACCAGCACAAGCACCAGAAGAAAGATGAAAAAGCCGTAGATGAACCATGCGAAGAAAAACCAGAGTTTGTTGTCAGTAACCATTACCAAAACAGCCAGTACAAGTGCCGCAATAATGAAAATCAACTGCTTGCCGTACCGTTGTGACAGGTCAAAGATGCTGGTGTGCTGTTCATTGTAGACAGCAGCATAGATATTGAGCCACCCCATGACCATCATAACGAGCCAGAGGATTACAGTGGTCCAATCAAGCCTCACCAGTATGTTATTACTCTTCTCCATCAGGTCTCAGCACCATTTTCAGGACATGGTCCTCCAGGTATTTTCTCTTTATATTGCCGGTAAGGTATTTCTCAATCATCAGACTGGCTATGGGGGCGGCAAATGTTGAACCGAAACCGGCGTTTTCCACATAGACAGCAATGGCTATCTGAGGATTGTCTTTCGGTGCAAAGGCAACAAAGATCGAGTGATCCTTGCCATGCGGGTTCTGTGCCGTCCCGGTCTTGCCGCATATTATTATGCTGTCAAGTCGTGCACCGCGGGCTGTAGAGCCCGCTCCCCCGTTGACTGCTCCCTCCATACCCTCTATCACCGGTTCAAAGCTTTCCGGCGAGATACCTGTTATATATTTCTGTGTATAGAGAGGAGAGGGGGCTCCGTCATCTCCTATCTTCTTCACTACGTGAGGGATATAGAATGACCCCCTATTGGCAATGACAGTAGCCATATTTGCCATCTGGAGGGGTGTTGCCCCTATCTCTCCCTGCCCTATGGCCAGCGATATCACCGTTAGTGCCTTCCATCTGTCCTTGCCATAATAACGGTCATAGTATGAACGTGCCGGGATAAAGCCGGAAAGCTCGTTTGGCAGATCTATCCCCAGCTTGTTGCCGAAGCCGAAAGCGACAAGGTACTCCCTCCACTTATCAAAGGCATCCTGAACAGAGTTGTACTCCGGATTCTCCAGGATGTTCCTGAAGGCATTGCAAAACCATGCATTGCATGACTGAGCCACTGCTTCAGGCAGATTGAGAGGCGAACGGTGTGAGTGGCACCCAACCGTCAGTGAGCCGGCGTGGTACCCGTTACTGCAGCTGAAGAGAGAGGTGGGACGAATAACGTTCTCCTGCAGCCCGATCAGCCCGTTCATGATCTTGAAGGTTGAGCCGGGGGGATAAGAGGCCATCAGCGCCCTGTCAAAAAGCGGTTTGATAGTGTCAGCCTGCAATATCTGAAAATTCTCCGACCTTATCCTGCCCACCAGCAGTGACGGATCATAAGTCGGGGAAGAGACCAGGGTGAGTATCTCTCCGGTGGCTGGTTCAATAGCCACAATTGATCCGGTCTTGTTCTGCATCAGCCGCTCACCATACTCCTGCAGGGTGAGATCAATAGTTGACCACAGGTTGGTACCCGGCACGGCCACCGTATCATACCTCCCGTCAGCATAGGAGCCCTTGATGTTGTTATGCACATCAACCAGGAAGATGTTCACTCCTTTTGTTCCCCTGAGCTGCTGTTCATATGATTTCTCAATACCGCTGACCCCGATGTAGTCACCTGACCTGTAGTATCTGTCTTTCGCAAGCAGTTTATTGTCTACCTCTCCCACATAGCCCAGCAGATGTGCGGCTACCGGACGGGTGTATTTCCTCAGGGTCCTGGCCTGAACATAAAAGCCCGGGAAACGGTATAGCTCCTCCTGCAGAACGGCATATGTCTCTGAGGAGATCATCTTCATAAATACTGAAGGCGTTCTGCGTGAGTAAGAGACTGCAGTCTTCATCCTTGCCCTGAAATCTTCCATGGTGATACCAAGGATCTCATTGAATCTTAAGGTATCAAAGGTGCTTGTCTGAACAGGTATCACCAAAAGGTCATATGCTGCCTGATTGTAAACGATCAGCTCTCCGTGGCGGTCATAAACAAGACCTCGGGCAGGGTACTGGGTGACAGGCCTCAGTGCATTGTTGGCAGCGGAGACACGGTATGTCTTATCCACAATCTGTATATAGAACAGTCGCGCTATCAGGATTACTGCCGCCAGTAACACCAGCGCCATAATAACGAATTTCCTGTTTGCATACCTGTCTTTCATGGGTGACTACTCATCTGTGTGGCCTGAAGAAGTCAAATAGTACAATGAAGAACGTTGTCACTGCAGTGCTGAGCACAACCCTCAGCAATGTATGCAAAAAGTTCTTCAGGCTGAAGATTTCTATAAAGAAGAGTGCGAGATGGTGCACCAGGACAAGGGTGACTGTATATACAAGGAACCATCTGAGACCACTCCTGTGTGATGAGGGAGACATCTCTGTCTCTATCGTATCAGATGTCACGTTGACTGACAGTACCCAGGGGCGCACAAAACCGGCCATAACAGTGGCAAATACATGAACACCCATGGTGCCGGAGAAAAGATCAACGACAAACCCGGTGAAAAAACTTAACAGGAGTAGTATCCATGAGGGCAGAGATACCGGCAGGATCAGTATGAACATCACATAGACAAAGGGGTTGACATATCCGCTGAACTCTATATTATTGAAGATGAGCAGCTGGAGAACAATCAGCAGGACGAAGGCGCCGGCATATCTGAGAAAACTGTTCATCGGATCACCTCCTCTTCAAGTACTTCTCTCTCCTTCCTGGTCAGGTTCCCTATCACATATACATTCGTAAGTCTTTTGAAATCTGCTGAAAGCAGAACCTCAACCGAGATGAAGTCGCCCCCCCGCTTCTGTTCACCGGTGAGGGTTCCTGCCATCAACCCTGCCGGGAAGATGGCAGAATAGCCGCTGGTGACTATTGTATCACCTTCATTGATCCTTACATGATGTGGTATTTCTGACAATCGTGCATACCGGTAATTGGTGCCGTTCCATGCCAGTGATCCGAAATAGTCATTGCGGGCTATACTGGCACTAAGTCTGAAATCGGTATTCAGAATTGACATCACTACCGAGTAATTACGTGATACGCCTATCACCACTCCAACCACCCCTTCCGGGGAGGCCACTCCCATTCCGGTTGTGACGCTCTGTGCCGATCCCTTGTCAAGGGTAATGAAATTCTTCTGTTTATTGACAGAGTTGCTGACGACCCTTGCGTTCAGATATGTGTAGTTGACACCACTGACACTGTCCAGGACAGCGATAAATCCCGGCAGTGGAGCAAAAGCCATTCTGGCAAGCTCCCTCTTCAGCCTGATATTTTCTTCCACCAGCTCTTCATTCACCCTTCGCAGCCGGAAATAATAACTTCCCCTCTCAATGCGCTCTGCCACGAAACCATTGACAGAACGAGCAACGCCATAGAGGACAGTCTGGTGGTAATTGTGAGATGTGGTGATCATAATGAGAGCCACTGCTTCCAGCACAAGGAACAAAATCAGGGTTTTAAACCTTAGCAGGAAGTTCAGCAGGCTTCTCATTCATGCAATTTATTTATCTCATCAGGAACGGATACTTTTCTACATTCTTCAGGGCGACGCCAGTGCCTCTCACAACTGCGTGAAGAGGATCTTCTGACACCCTGAACGGTATATTGATCTTGTCAGTAAGACGCTTGTCAAAACCTCTCAGGAGGGCACCGCCACCGGCAAGGAAAACGCCCTTGTTGACAATGTCAGCATAGAGCTCCGGGGGGGTCTGCTCGAGCACCTGGAGTATTGATGCTTCTATCTTTGTGATCGACTTGTCAAGGCAGTATGCTATCTCCTGGTATGAAACAGGTATCTCAATGGGCAGCGAGGTCATCAGGTTTGGGCCGCGAACCACGAAATCGGCCGGCGGATTTTCAATGTCAGGCAGGGCAGCGCCAACAGCTATCTTGATGTCCTCGGCAGTCTTTTCACCTATCTTGATATTATGCTGGTGCCTCATGTACGCCTGGATATCAGAGGTAAAACCGTCGCCGGCAACCCTGATCGACCTGTTGCATACTATACCTCCGAGGGCAATGACAGCTATCTCGGTAGTACCTCCTCCTATATCCACTACCATACACCCTTCAGGCGCTTCCACATCAAGACCTATTCCTATAGCTGCGGCCATGGGTTCATAGATAAGATACACATCCCTTCCTCCGGCATGTTCTGAGGAGTCACGCACAGCCCTGATCTCCACTTCTGTACTTCCGCAGGGGATACCTACAACCATCTTGAGCGAAGGAGAGAAGAACTTGGGTCCGGTATTGATCATCCTGATCATTCCCCTGATCATCAGCTCTGCAGCGTTGAAATCGGCTATCACGCCATCACGCAGGGGTCTGATGACCCTGATATTTTCATGCGTCCTGCCATGCATCTGCCGGGCTCTTTCGCCTATGGCAATGAGCTTGCCGGTATTCCGGTCAATAGCCACAATAGAGGGCTCATCAACAACCAGCTTGTCATTGGCAATAATATTGGTGTTCGCCGTACCCAGGTCAATTGCCACCTCCTGTGAAAGAAAAGAAAATAATCCCATTGGTCCTTTAAACTATTTCTTGTTGTTGTTATTTCAATGTTTAAAATGTCTTACACCTGTAAAAACCATTGCCACACCTGTTTTATTGCAGTAATCAATTGATTCCTGGTCCCTGACGGATCCCCCGGGTTGGACCACAGCGCTTATTCCTGCCTCATGGGCCATGGTAACGGAGTCAGCAAACGGGAAGTAGGCATCGGAAGCCATCACTGCACCATCCAGTGAGAAGCCGAAAGCATGCGCCTTGTCAATAGCCTGGCGAAGGGCGTCAATTCTGGATGTCTGTCCTATCCCGCTGGCACACAGCTGCTCTCCTTTTGCCAGCACAATGGCATTGGAACGGCTGTGCTTCACTATCTTGTTGGCAAAGACCATGTCACGGTATTCCTCGTCCGAGGGATGCCTTGTTGTTAC
>JAAZAP010000017.1 GCA_012514255.1 Bacteroidales bacterium
CATTGGAACAAACAGAAGTGAAGGAATACTCCTTATTCCAAATACTGATGCCAGTTCCTGTTCTGCCTCAGTATCAATCTTATAGACATATAGTTTGCCCTCATACTCCTCTGATAGTTCCTCAATCACCGGCGCAACCATCTTGCAGGGTCCGCACCAGTCGGCGTAAAAGTCAATTATGCACGGCTTGTCACCGCTGTACTTCCACTCCTTATTGTTTTCATAGTCGAATACTTTTTCCAGGAAAGTCTCTTTTGTCAAATGTTCTGCCATATTTATTGTTTTAATTGTTTAACAGATTATTACAGGTATTGTTCAGTTATATCAACAGATGTGCCGGGTGGTCAGAATGATCAAATTTTCTTCAATTTAGGCTATAAATTGTAATTTTGTCACCGGTTCCGGCTAAAATGTCATACTGATAATGAAGATTTTCCCTGATGACAGGATTTTTGAGATAGTGGCCCGGGTGGCCGACAGAGATAATACTGATGCGTATGTCATCGGCGGGTATGTCCGTGACTATATCATGGGAAGGGTACGTCCCGACATGGATATTGATATTGTTGTGATTGGCGATGGACCGGCAATGGCACGTGCCGTTGCCCGTGAGATCAGCCGCGATATTAGGGTCACCGTCTTCAAAACCTTCGGCACTGCCATGTTCAGGTACCAGAACCATGACATCGAGTTCGTGGGTGCACGCAAAGAGTCTTATGCTGAGGATTCGCGCAAACCTTCAGTCAGGCCCGGAACCCTTGAGGATGACCAGAACCGTCGCGATTTTACCATTAATGCCCTGGCTATCAGCCTTAACCGCGACAATCCCGGTGAACTGCTTGACCCCTTCGGAGGAATTGATGACATACGCAACGGCATCATCCGCACTCCTCTTGATCCTGACACAACCTTCAGTGACGATCCGCTGCGTATGATGAGAGCCATCCGTTTTGCAGCCCAGCTGGAATTCAGTATTGCTGACCACACAATGGATTCAATATCCCGCAATGCGGAGAGGATAAAGATCGTCTCGGCGGAAAGGATAACAGGCGAACTGAATAAAATCATGGCTACAGCCCGGCCCTCTGTTGGATTCCTGCTGCTTGAGCAGTCAGGCCTCCTTAACCTTATACTGCCTGAGATAGCCAGGCTCAAAGGGGTTGAAGACAAGGAGAGGAAAGGTCACAAGGACAACTTCCACCATACTGTTAAAGTGCTTGATAACGTGGCGGAAAAGAGCGATGATCTCTGGCTCCGTTGGGCAGCCCTCCTTCATGATGTGGCCAAACCTGCCACCAAGAAGTTCGTTTCAGGTACCGGATGGACATTCCATGGCCATGAGTTCCTGGGCGCAAAGATGGTCCCCGAGATATTCAAGCGCCTGAAACTCCCGCTCAATGACAGGATGAAATATGTCCGCAAGCTCGTCGGCCTCCATCTGCGGCCCATCTCCCTGGTGCAGGACGAGGTGACTGACTCGGCGGTACGAAGACTCCTCTTCGAAGCAGGTGAGGATATTGACGACCTGATGCTGCTCTGCGAGGCTGATATCACATCCGGCAACCGGATGAAGGTTAAGAAGCACCGCGAGAACTTTGCCCTGGTACGCCGCAAACTGAAAGAGATAGAGGAAAAGGACGCCGTCAGAACCTTCCAGCCTCCCATATACGGTGATGAAATAATATCTACATTCAATATCCCTCCAGGACCAATCGTTGGTGTCATCAAATCAGCCATCAAGGAGGCTATCCTTGACGGGATTATTCCCAATGAATATGAGGCAGCCCGTGAGTTTATGATCCGGAAAGGCAGGGAACTGGGATTGAGCCCTGTCAAGTAACTACTTATATATCAACTTTATAGCAACAGGAAGGTGGTCAGAAAATCCTCCTGAGTAACGATAGCCGCCATATGTCGGGAAGGGCTTATGACCCGGATAAGTCACGTCCTCAGTAAGGAGAAAGGATGCATCAATGACCCCGAAGCTGCCGGGCACGACACTGAATGCAGATGTGGGATCAATCATTGATGACGAGACAAAGACCTGGTCTATCATCTCCCAGGTGCCCTGGTATTTGTATGATCCTTTGCCCTTCCGGGCACAACCGGTCGAGAGATTGATCAGGCCTGTTTGTCCGGCAAATTCTGACATGAGGGGCTCATCAGGCGGCGCATTGAAATCGCCCATGACAATGAGAGCAGCCCTTCCGCCTGAAGCGGTCATGACAGAGTCAATCCTTGTTTCCGCCAGTTCAATCATCTTTTTGCGCAGTCCTTCTGCTGCAAGTATACCGCCCCTTCTTGAGGGCAAATGGCACAGAACGAGATGAAGGGTATCCGATCTTTTGATAACCTTGACATACAGCATATTGCGTGTCTGTACCGGCTCGCCTTCATGGCTCTCCGGGAGCCAGGACTCCACCGCAGCAACGGAGAAATGATCGCGCCTGTACAACAGAGCCACGTCGATGCCCCTCGGATCCGGTGAATCACGGTGTACAATGCCGTAGTTACCTGCAGAGAGTACTGTACCGTAAACAAGGTCCTTCAACACCTCTTCGTTCTCCAGCTCGCAAAGGCCTATCAGCGAAGGAAGCTCCCACTCGCCAGTTGCAGCAACAGCCCGGGCGATGGCACCGAGCTTCCTGTGATACCTTGATGCCGTCCACCGCCTCTCACCTCCTGGCAGAAACTCCTCATCGGCCTTTAACGAATCATCTGCAGTATCAAACAGATTCTCAACATTGTAGAACATCACTCCAAATTCCTGTCCTGATGCATGAAAAACACACAACAGAGTTGTCAGAACTATGGTGATGGCGGTTTTCATTACCGTATTAATATGTCATTCTTCCTTCTCCTTTCGTTTCTCTCCGGCCTGTCTTTCATAAGCGCCCATATCCGGACCGGTGAAAGAGGGTCTGGGCTTGTTACGTATATCATACGGATACAGAGACGCCTCGCTCCTCCCCGCGCAGTCAAGCAGGGGTGACAGGGTGTCAGGCCTGAAGTCCCATGCAGATTCATCAATGAAACGCGGGTCAGGTGTGGTCAAGACATCACGGAACAAGACAGAGGAGAACCAGGAAGCCGCCATTGTATCAACTTTTATGAGCGAGCTGTCTGCACGAAACCATTGTGCCGCCACCGTTGCTGATGCACTTATCTGCAACTCGCCGGTCAGATTGCCGCTGATAACGGAGTTGACAACGGAAACCACAGGCATGACACCGTTGCCCGGAGAAATAAACAAGGTCGGTTCCGACCGGTGACTGTACTCCCACCGGTTGTTCATGGTACAATGTACAAACTCATAGCTGCCTCCTTCTGTCAGCGAGACGGTACTGAACCCTGAATGGGCAAAGATGGAATTGACTGCCAAGATATCTGCATTACGTGCTGTCAGAGACGCCACAGAGTTATGCATCAGCATAGCGCTGTTCATGGCGATATCCGGGATGTATCCTGGCATGCCATCAATTTCAACGGCAATCTCTGCATTTCTGATCTCTGCATGGTTCAGGATATTCCCTCTGCTGCAGCCGAGAAACTTTATCCCCCTCCACCGTCCCGGGATATCCAGATACTCCTCTTCAAGCCGGTCAGTGGCAAAGGTGATCCGTTTGTCCGGCGAACCGTTGGCACGCAGTGATCCCGCCACAATGAGTGAGGACCCGTAATGCATGTAAACCCTTGTGCCCGGGTCAAGTGTGAGCGTGGCAACTGTGTCAATGAAAAGTGAGCCGTTGATCAAATAAGGTTTGCCTTCGGTCCAGTTGGCATCCGAGAGGATATCTTCATCCACTATCCTTATGTCCTGACCCCAGGCCTCCAGGATAACCCTCCCGCTATAATTCCCTGAAAGGAAATTCACCGAATCAGTGACTGCCACAGGCAGATTCCCTCCCGCAGGGTCAACAGTTACCTCAATAAAAATAATAATGCTGTCGTTCCTGGCTATTGCCACATCACTCACTTCCGCCACAGCCTCCCCGTCAATATTCAGTCTGAAGGGTGATGATGCTCCTCCTCCCAGCCATATATGTTCAATGAGCAGGGGATCGTTCTCAAGGTTCCTCACCCTCAGCTCAAGGGTAGCTGATCCCATACCTGAAAAAACCGTATCAAATGATATGGTATCCGCAGAAAAGCCGACACGGCCGCTGACCGGACCGGCAAGCGGATCACAGCCCAGGCAGGCTGCGGCAATCAGGAAAAACAATAAAAAGTCTCTCATCAGTACTTGTTGATCCACCTGTAGCGCCTCGGGTTGTCTCCGAAGCGGGCCAGGAAGGTCAGCTCGTGTGTCCCGTAAGTGTAACTGCGGATCTCTGACAGGGTGAAGTCAAAAGCATAACCAAGGTAAAACCTGTCCACCTTGAGCCCGGCAAGCAGGATAACAGCATCTCCTGTACGATAGGAGAGGCCAAGCCAGTAATCATCCTTGTAATAAACCCTTCCGGTCAGGTCGACCTGGAACGATTTGAATACCATGTCAGACGACTTAAGCATGACCGATGGCTCAATTATCCAATCCACCCCGGGGTAGAACCTTATTCCTCCCGTCAGGAAATAGTGACCCAGTTCTGACCGGCCGTTCTCGCCCCCGTTGCCGATCATCATTGCTCCCCTGAAGAGGTTCGTCATGGCAAAACCGGCATAATACCGTCTTGTCTGATAACTCACACCGAAATTGGCGTCCGGGATGTAGACCACCTGGTCATAACTGTTGAGCAGGTCATCCTGCACATCATCAGGCATCAGTGCTCCGTTTATGTCCACAAAGTACTGGTAAGCGCTGAGCGACAGGCCAAAGGAGAGCTGTTGCTCAATGCCAAGGGAGAGGTGATATGCATATGCCAGCTGCAGGCCGGTCCTGTGCATGATCCCGTTATGATCGGAGAAGAAGTAACCTCCCACTCCTACCCTGCCTCCCTTGGTAGGTCTGTCAATCTTCTTCCTGACCGCTGTCGACTTTGTGATATAGCTATCGTTCAGTATCCTGGTCTGGAACGCGGCAGCGTAGGTGCTGGGCGCATCAGGCAGGTTGAGCCACTGCTCACGGACCGTAAGACCAAAAGTAGTGTAGTAATCGCTGCCTGCATATGATGGATTCAGCAGAAAACCGTTCATCATGTACTGGCTGTAGAGAGGGAACTGCTGTGCTGATATGACAGGCATAACCGCCAGAAGGCCAATCACTGCTATTATTTTCAAAGGTTTCATATCTCCTTCCGGTTTTCTGGTTATTTGCTGATAATTGAGATTATCCCCGTTCGCGGCTCGCTGCCATCGTTAAGGTGAATCACATAGTGATATGAGTCGTTGGGCAGCAACTGGCCGTTGAAGGTGCCATCCCACTCATCTGTGGCATTCCTGGAATGGTATACCAGCTTGCCCCAGCGTGTGTAGACAAAGACTTCGGCATCAGGATAGAGCCAGGCATTGCGAAGCTGCCATGTGTCATTCCTGCCATCCCCGTTCGGGGTGATGATCTCATATATCCTGAGACAGTCATAGCCTCTTACTCCCACGGTCACCTTATAGCTCTGGACACACCCGTTTTCATCAGTGATGATCACAGTGTAGTCTCCGGGGAGAATGTTGGTGCGGTCAGCCGTTGTGACACCGTCATTCCACAGGTAAGCAAGGGTACCTGAACCTCCCGTCACCGTCAGGTCAATGCTTCCGTCAGGAGTATCCGGACAGGAAGCATCTGTGGTGATGGCTGAAATAAGCATGGGCTCGGGCGCTGTAAGAGTATATTCAGCGGTCAGAACGCAGCCGTTCGCATCGGTGATGACAAGCGTATAGAGTCCTGCCCTCAGGGCAGTGAGAGTGAGCTGATCGGAAGTGAATCCGTCAGGACCCGTCCATGCTATGGTAAGCGGAGGAGTGCCTCCCTGAGCGGTGACGGCTATTGATCCGTCTGCAGACTCGGAACAGTTGACCCCGAAACCTCCATAGTCAGAAAGAATTTCACCGGTGATCTCTATTGCATCAGGCTGGGTGACCACCTCAATGAAACTGTACTCTGCGCAGCCATTGAGATCATTTACGGTCAGTGTGTAGGTACCTGCCGCAAGACCGGTGATGGTTGCCGTTGATGCGGTGTACCCGTCAGGCCCTGACCAGGTGATGAGCCAGGGCTGCGTCCCCCCTGCAAGTGTGGCATAGATGGCGCCATCCGTACCACCGTTGCAGGTTACATTGTCAGTTCCGTCTATCATGGCAGTGAAAGGCAAAGGTTCGATTATCCCGATGGTCGTGTCCGAGATGCAGCCGTTGCCATCCATCACTTCAAACAGGTATGACCCTGCCGCCAGCCCGGTAAAATCACCCACGGGCTGGAAGGGGGCCCCATCGATGCTATACAGATAGGGAGCGAGACTCCCGACGCCTGCCAGACGTATCACACCGTCAGTCAGTCCGGTGCATGAGATGTGGCGATGCTCAGTAACTTCAATCACAGGTAACGGATTGATGGTCACCTCAGCTGTGGAGGTGACTGATCCGCATGTCCCGCCTCCGGCCACAGTCATGGTCAGTATAACTGACCCTGCTGAATAATCGGCATCGCCGAAATTATACCAGGGATTGTCAATAGTGCTGTCATCAAAGCTGCCGTCGCCACTGCTGCTCCATGACACAGTGCCTCCGGCATGTGACGCTCCTGCCACCTGGAACCCCGGGACAGTACTGCAAACAGCTCCACCAGGACCTGCATCAGCAACAGGAGCAGAGGTGAAGATGATCACCAGTTCATCAGTCACTGAACCACATGCATCACTTGTAACAGTGAGCGTCAGCGTTACAGGCCCGGTATCTGTACTGCCAAAAGTATAAACCGGATTGATGGCTGAAGGATCACTGAAGGAACCACTGCCTGATGTTGTCCACATAACCGTGCCATTGTCTGCAGTAGCATCTGAAAGGGTTACTTCGGCAGTGCCCGAACAGAGATCCATGTCAGCTCCGGCGTTGGCAACGGGCTCACCGGCAAATAAAAGGATCATGGCATCGGTGAGGGTCTCGGGACAACCGTCTGTCTTTGTGCCTGTGACGGTCAGGGTCACCCCGGTCAGATCAGTGGCACCAGGATAATATGCCGGGTGTAACAGAGCCGGATCATCGAAGGTGCCACTGCCGGAGGTTGTCCAAAGTACTGACATGTTGGAGACCGATGATCCGCCAATGGTATACGTTGGTTCCGTAGTGCATATCTCGTCATCGGGACCTGCACTGAGAGATGCAGCGAAAGGATCTGTAACCGTTACATCCGATGAACAGGTGGCACTATTGCCGCTTTCATCAGTGGCAGTAACGGTGACAGTGACCACTCCCAGGTCTGCGCAGGTGAAATCAGCCCTGCTCAGGGTGACAGAAGCTATGGCACAATTGTCCACGGGAGCAGCGGCAAGCAGATCTGAGGCAGCAATTGTGCCATTACCAGATGCATCCAGCTCAAGAGTGATATCCATACAGCTGATGACAGGAAGCTCCGTGTCATTCACCGTAATGTCGAAGGTGCAGGTTGAGACCATTCCGTCATCGTCAGTAGATGTGTACGTCACGGTGGTGATACCAGTAATGAAGGTTGCGCCGGGGAGATGAGTCGACACCATGGGTGCAGTGGAGATGGGAGGCGTCCAGCTCACCACGGCCGAACAGGCTCCGGGATCAGTGCTTACACTGATATCTGCCGGGCAACCTGTAATTACCGGAGGATCATTGTCCTCAATGGTTATAGTCACGTCCTGGGACACCAGTGCATCAAAACTGTTGTCAGAAAGAGCCTGGTTCACTGTCACCTCTATAAGGTCAGTGCGGTCTTCATCCAGCTCATCCTCAATGGCAGTGACAATCACTACCACAGGCACATTCCAGTTTTCCGGGGTGAAGGTAACCTGTGCAGGATGACTGACATGAACCGGCGAAACATTGACAAGGTCAAACACTACATCGCCAACCGGCTGAGCAGTCAGAACAATGGTAAACTCTCCGGCAGGACCTCCCTCGCTGATGGTAAGTGTCAGTGGCGCTACTACAAATCCTGCCGTGTCATCATTGGTGACATTAACATTGACTATGGCAGTGACACCGTCATACCCGTCATATGACAATCCATCATTCACGGCCAGAGAAATGCTGGTGGACACATCAGGCACCGTGTTGTTGTTGACACCCGTGACCGTGATTGTCTGGGGCACATTGTAGTCTGCCATGGTGAAGGTCAGCTGCGAAATATCAATCGTGGCTATATCAGTGTTGTTGCTCACAAGGTCAATAACTACACTTCCCGCAGGAGGCGCCGCGGAGAGTGAAACGGTAAAGGTTGCTGTTCCGTTCTCTGGAACAGTGACACTTGAGGGATTAACCACTATCGAAGCCACATCATTGTTCACGATGTTGACTGGAATTATTATGTCAGGCAGGGTGTCAAAAGGATCAAACGAGAGGTCATCATCAACTGAGAGTATTACATTGTCCGTCTGGTCTCCCAGAAGATTATTCTCAACTGACTGCAGCGTGATCACCTGGTGAGTCAAATAGTTTGATGCATCAAATGTCAGGATAACAGGACTGATGTTCAGAAGACCCGGCATCAGCGTTGAGACATTGATTGTCACCGGACCGGCAGGCGGGTTGGACAGCCATACCTCTATGGCAACCGTTGACCCTTCAGCCATATTCACCGAAGCAGGCGACCAGAGTATGGATGGCAGATCATCATCTTCTATGGTTATTACCGACGGTGTCGAGTTAACTGATACGGCCGGCAGGCCAGTGACACCTGTGATGGTCAGACGGACTGTCTCGTCCCCTTCCACCATAAGATCGGCTATGGCAGTAAGTGTCAGGTTGTATGTCAGCGCACCGGCAGGCATAATGAATGATCCTGAAAGGGCAACATAGTCAGTCCCCGCCGTGGCCGTGCCGCCTGCCGAATAGGAGACGGTTCTGGCCGTGGAAACCGGATTGCTGAAAGTGAATACATAAGTGCCTGATCCGGCTGCTCCGGGACCACCTTCGGGTATCACCGCAGACGTAGCGGCTACGCTAATCGTGGAGTTGTCATCGTTAAGTATGGTATACACAGAATTGACTACCGCTCCTGCCATAACCGTAACGAAGGAGTTCATTCCCAGGTTGATGGTTTCATCCGGCTCTACTGTCAGATCTCCAAGAATGGTAAGTATGGAAGCAGGAATGGGGATCGATACCGGCACAGTATAGTCACCTGCCGGGATGGTGATCATGTTGCCCGTCTGCGACCAGTCGGCCGATGAGGCTGTGCCATTGGTAACAATCACGATAAGGCTTCCGGGCTGACTGATGACTCCTCCGCTGACAACCACCCGGAGAGTCGTTACAGGAGCGGCAGCATTGCCTTCCGGGCCGGAGGCAGCGGCATTTGAGAATGAAGCATATACATAATCATCATTGAGAATGGTGTAAGTGTAACTATTCTCACTGCCTATTGACAATCCCGGCGAAGGAGATGAGAGAGTTGTGATGATGGTCTCGGAAGGCTCTACCAGGTTGTCATTGATTATGGTAATTGTGAATGACCCTGTTACCGATCCAGCAGGGATGGTAACGGTGCCGGGAGGAAGGGTGTAATCAACACCCGCTGTTGCCGTCCCTGCGGTCGCAGCATAGTTGAATGAGATATCTGATATATGCGGATAATTGAGTGACACCTGAACGGGTACAGTCGTTACACTCTCCTGACCGGATCCCGAGGGTACGGTGAAGTTCACCTCCGGACGGAAGGCTATTATGGTCAGGTACTGCCCGTCAGCAATATTCAGGTCAATTGTGTAGTTACCGCCTGACAGCGTGGATCTGTATATGGTGGCCCCTCCGGTAAAGTCGCCGTCATCATCCAGCAGAATGCCTACTGTGGGATAGCCAGTGGGCAGAGCCGGCAGTGATGAAGCGGGGATGGTGACAGTGACAGTGCCTACATCTGAAGTTTCATCAAATCTCCATTCTCTTGGCAGACGAAATGTGCCCGGGGCAGGAACTTCGTCGGTGGTCCATGTTTTGGCTGTCTCCCTGTTATGGCCAAAGAAGAGGTATTCACCCTCCGTGAGATCTGTTGGTGAATTAACTGACAGCATGCCCGTGGACCATGCGTTTGTAAAGGTGGTTCCGTTATAGGCTGCTATACCTGAAACATCATGAGAATGAGTAACCTCCCAGGCATAATGGTCATCTGCTATGGGAATGAGGTACTTGGCCCCCAGGTTGTTGTGAAGCACAATCCGCTCTGCATCATTGAGCTGACCGGAGAAAACTGTTATCTCGGTCATATCCCCGTTAAAGAACCCGGCAGGATTATAGGTGCCGTTCATCTGGGTTGCCCCCAACAGTGCTAAGTTGGATACCAGTGAGGGCACCAGGGAAGAGGATGAACTGCCCGTGAGCGCAGTCCCGTTGAGGAACGCACTGTAACCAGAGACTGTAGCTCCGGAAGGGTTTGTATAATAGATTATCTTCCAGTCGCCAGCCGCATGACCATCATTGAAGACCTGGTTCTGTCCGTTGAATCTGACGGCATCGGCATATTCCAGCCCGTAGCTTCTGACAGCATTGACACCGCCGGCATTCTTCTGACCCATGTAAAGGCCTCCGTTCTGCTCATCTGCTGTGGTTGTATTCCGTGCAACTATCACCACTGTTGCTGCATCTGAACCCGTTATGCCGAGTGATCCGTTATACCCGAGAAAATCACCTCCCACACCTCCCTGGTCAGTGAATGTCACTGCCGGGTAACCGTTTATGGTATTGAGTGTCAGTGAAGGGATGGTCTGGCCCATCACTACTGCCCCGAAATCGCGCATATGACCTGACAGATCATACCAGCTGGTAACAAAATAGAGCGGCTGGATAGCTATCAGGCTGTCTGATCTGAGCCATAGTTGTGTATTTGTCAGGCTTCCCACACCTCCCGGACCCATCTGCGCATCCGCAGAAAACGGAGGTAACGCCAGGAGAAGGGTAAGTGCAAGTGTCAGGACTCGTATCTGTTTCATGTTGGTCAGGTTCAGTGTTTGGGAAGTATATTACACTATTAATTAAACATTTAAGCCTGCAACCTTCAAGAATTTACCCCCTGATTGCAGCTCAAATAAGGTCAAACAGTACCAAAAGCTAATATATATATATTCCTATAAACGTAATCATCACTGTATTGTGTATAATTAACAATGGTAAGAAAATGATTCACAATATGGCTGGAGGTGGTATACGAAGACGGATTTTTTTGCTCCGGGATGGTGTTTGTAATTTTCGAAGGCGCTATTGTGGAATAAAAAATAGGGATTATATTTGCACTCTCTTTCCGGGTGATTAGCTCAGTTGGTTCAGAGCATCTGCCTTACAAGCAGGGGGTCGTAGGTTCGATTCCTACATCGCCCACAGAATGGAAGAGGGTGTCTCATAATGCAAATGTGACACCCTCTTTTTGTTTTTTATGAATATCCTAATCATATTCAATGCGCTGGGGCAAGCCGGAAAAGGTGCGAACCGCTCCCTGTTTTATTATATGCTCTATGAAGTGTTTTCCGATAATATCCGTTAGAATCCGGATATAAAAAAAGGCAGTTCCTCCCCCCACGTACATTTTTATGGTAAAGATGAAAAAATTGTCCGACTAGCGTACGCGCTGGAACTGCCGTAATTCAAAAATATAAAATCATATTGACAATACATTCATTGCACCGAAGAGATTTAGTATTACAGGCACAATTTATACTGGAAATAAAGTAATTCATAGTCAAAAATCTGTCTGTCACACTATCTGACCCATTGATCACATAATAGCATATGTTAATCAAAACCAGCGCATTACTCTTTGCTATGTCCTTTATTTTTATTTACTTTAAGCTTCCGAAGGTCCTTTTTAATTTTGAAAGGCAGCCCTCACAACTTCAGAAAGCTCACCGGAGAGGAGAGCAAAAAAGTGAGGGCTGCTGTCATTTCAGCCCCCTGCAACAAAGCAGCAATAAAAAAAGAGGCTGCCTCATCTGAAGCAGCCCCCGATATTTGAATACTGTTTGGCTCTACTCAAGTTCGTTTATATTAATTTTAAATATACGAACATCTATGTTCTCCTTTTCAACAAACGGAAAAGACCTGAATTGTGAATAGAATAAACCATCCTCCTTCAGAACCAAATACTCTTCATATCCTTCCGCCGTTCCGGCGTACAGGTAAGACTCATAAAAGCTCCATTCACCCTCAGTGATCTCAAGCTTCACCTCCAGAAAATGCTCATCCAGCTCCATATAATCTGAGACAGTTATCATACCGATCTCATCGCCCCACTTTCCATTATATAAAGAGTATGTCTGCTCTCCTTTGAAGTCATACTCTATATAGCCAAGGTGCAGGCTGTTGTCTTCACTACCGACACCCCTGGTGCCTGCCCAATACCTGTATTCAGCATCTTCCGGGGAGAGGTATGTTTTCAGAACCATAACCACTTCCGGTAATTCAGGTTCAAACTCTACAAGACAGAAAGTGATATTGCTCAGTCCTGAAGGTTTGCCGGATGCGTTAACAGGAGCGGCCAGACCACTGTCACCATATGAGCCATCAGGATACCAATATACATTGGCCTTATTGCTGCCTTTGACAATCACGGCTCCGACCTTGTAGTACCTGTCAGCAATCATGATATAATCCATTACTTCAAAAGCAACATAGGTCCCGTCAGTGACGGTTACCTTCAGACCATCAGGAAATGCCGTGTCAAACTGGCCATTTGAGTAATTGATCCTGTCACCACAGTAATGAAATTCAGTTCCAAACCATTCTGCAACCTCGGCACAAGTCCTGTTGCCACCATTGTTTGAACCATCGATAATCTCGGGAACAATCTCCCCGTCTGATACTGGTGAACTGACTCCGTAATCAGTATTGGCTTTTTTCAGCACAATCTCGCTGTCGTCCTGCTGGCAGGATCCCAGCGCCGCGATCATTAGTATCGCTGCGAATAAATAAGTAAGCTTTTTCATCTCAGCCATTTTTTAATTGTTTTTTTAAGATTTTACTATTTCAGAAATATTTGTTGTTATTGTTTTTAAAATATTCAGGCAATCAGCCCTATCCTGGCAGGCTTCTTCCTGGAATGGAAATAGGTCAGTCCGTTCCTTTCAGTCATGCCGATGATCTGAAGACCGCTCTCCTCCAATAGATTAGCTACCGTCCTGCCAGTCAGATACCTGTTTGTTTTCAGGTCAATGAAACTGTACATCCTGTTTATAAAAGGTATCCTTGACTCTATACCGTTCTCATATGCTTCGGCCTTTTCCGACAGATTCCTCGGAAGATTGCCGTATTTGTCCGAGAAACCGTTCTGCAGTTTATTGTCTGTAAAGCATCCCACGAAATTGCTGTCATCAGGCAGCAGCTCTGATACCCTCCGCAGAAAATCCCTGATCTCCCTGACATAGTTGAGCGGTTTCAGGTTCACCATGGTTTTTACACCTTTCAGATCATCAGCGTCATAGAAGTAGTGCCTGGTGGAAGGAATTACCAGTATGTCAGGATCATTAACAAACCCCTTCTCATCAAGGTAACTGATAAGATCCTGCCTCACTCCGGCCGTTAGCTCGGCAAACATGCTACTGAGCCTGGACCTGACAGCCGGCGAACTTTTCATGGTGCTCATGCTGATCGACTGTTCTGTAAATGCACCTGTATCTTTTCTCATGGCTTCACTTTCCATGTCTTTTATTTTTTTTCCTAAATTTTATATCATATAATATGTATAATCATACATTATCCCCTTTTCACGAAGCCACCAGCGCAATGCTTTGGCTATCTTCCGGCGCCGAATAAGTACTCTGCCGGTTTCCCTGGATGTAATCTGAAAAAGTATCTTCATTTTTTGGTCCTTTAGTCGAAACAAATTTAAGGTACAGAAGCTCTCCATGCAAGTCGCCCAAGCCCATGCAATGGACTTTTGCGAACAACACAAAAAGATTAATCAAGCTTTTCAGGGCATCCACTCAGCCGGGCAGGCTGTTCACACCGGATAAAAGGGCATTCGTCAAAAACGGGGGCTTTTTTATATCTGTTTTGGGAAAAAACGGGGATTTTATGAATACCGGAGCTATATATGGCTGATATATAGCATTATAGCATTCCCAAAAAAGGAATTTATTCCTAATCTAAATTTTGACAAACGAATGGTATGAAAAGATTAAAATTGTTGCCCGGCAGGGATTTTTCGTGATATTTTGAGAGATACACGAGGCTCCTGTATGGTCAGAACGTCAAAAATACAAACTGACGGAGCTTAACAGGTCTGACTGACGATGTCAAAGCAAGAAGCAGAGAGGTAAAAATCAGACATACAAAGTCAGACTGAGCCGGATCCGGTCAAAGTACTACGGTCTTCTGTTCTTAAGATTGGCAAGGTAACGCGACTTAGCCTCTGCGGGATCTGCATCAGGGGCTATGTAAATCTTTGTCCTGTGGTCAATTATTACCTCCTTCATTTTGGAAAGATCGGGCGAGGTGTGAATAACAGGTTTCTTTTCAATCATGATTTCACTTATTACAATAAAAAGTCCCGTCGTCACCGGCGGGACCTGAAAGCTTAATTGTTTGTATACAACTTATACACGTTTTACATTTACTGCATTTAATCCCTTCTTACCCTGTTCAAGGTCAAATGTGACAACATCATTTTCATTGATAGTGTCCTTTAACCCGGATGAATGTACAAAATACTCCTTCGGTGAATTTTCATCTTTTATGAATCCGAATCCTTTGAATTCATTGTAAAATTTTACTGTTCCTTTATTCATTATGTGTTTTTGTTAATACGCTGCAATATACGCATTTTTATCCGGATATTTTATTTATTTTCAATAATTTATGTTGAGCAGCCTCAAAGTAGCCCGAAAAATGACCTGATGTCATCTTATTTCAGTTTCTTTTCATTGTTTAGATGTTTCTCCGGGCTTTCCGTAAATTTGAGGAAGAACAACGCAATACATTAATAATGATCAGTTATGACAAAAAGAGCATTTACTATCCTGAATATCATATCTCTTTTTTCCATTGCACTTATATCATGCAGCAGAAAAGATATGCCCATGTATAAATCTGACAAATATACGGTCTATCCGGACCGGGTGGAGCAGGGTGAATTCATTGCAAGAGCTGCGGGCCCTGAAGAGATGACTTCAGATTACAAAAGCCTCAGCGCGGTGATTGACCCTGTCATCCAGTTCAAGTTCAGCATTAACGGGCGCGACAACGAACTGCCTTTTGGTGTCAACCATCAGGCGAACATTCTTCCGGAGAGTGATGAAACAGTGGTTCTCGAAATGACTTTTGGACAACGATCCGAGACCGGATCTCAGAAGGATGCTTCACAGCCCCTGCCCCCGAACACCCGGGTTCTGTTCAGGGTCAACTGTCAATCCATACTGGACTCCTTCAGGGTAAAGGGATATTATGACGATATCCTGGGTAACAGGATCTTTAAAGCCGATTTCAGGGGAGTGTTCATTGCCGGCGACACTTACCCGCTTAACTGGGACTTTGAGAACATTCCCTCCAACCCGATGCTTAGACTTGAAGATCCTGACGGCGATGGTATTTATGAAAAAGAACTGATATTCAATGTATATGATCCTTCGGCCCACACATCCTCAACATGGAAACCAGCCGGCAATATCTCGGATTATCCTCATTTCACAAGCCCTTATCCATTGCTCAATGCCCTGCATAACATGTCGCTGGATGAGATGGTCATGCTCATGGAAGAGGATGGCACCTTCCGTACCGGAGAGGCCTGGCCGGGGGTCTGGACCCGCGACATGAGTTACGCCACCATGCTTGCCCTGGCATATCTTGATCCGGTTCGCTGCATGAACAGCCTGATGCGCAAGGTATCAGACAACCGGATAATCCAGGACACCGGCACCGGAGGCGCATGGCCGGTCTCCTCAGACAGGGTGGTATGGGCGTTGGCCGCATGGGAGATCTGGCGCTATACAGGCGACCACGATTGGCTGGCCAAAGCGTTTGAGATTATAAGGAACAGCATGGCGGCGGACAGCAAAACGATCATTGACCCTCTTACCGGGCTTATACGGGGAGAATCCTCTTTCCTCGACTGGAGGAAACAGACCTACCCCCTATGGATGGAACCGGCTGATATATACGGCTCCCTGAACCTCGGCACCAACGCTGCATACTGCCAGGCACTGAAGGTCACAGGGATGATGGCACAGGAGCTCGGCCGGGAAGATGAATGGTCAGACAGGGCAGAAAATCTCCGCAAAGCGATCAATGATCACCTCTGGCTGGAAGAAAAGGGTTACTATGGCCAATACCTCTACGGCAGAGAATACAGGTCCCTTTCGCCCCGGGCCGAAGCCCTGGGCGAAGCCTTCACGGTACTCTTTGACATTGCCGGTGATGAGAGGAAACAGAAGGTGCTGAC
>JAAZAP010000142.1 GCA_012514255.1 Bacteroidales bacterium
AGGTAGCTCCAACGGCGGATTGAGAGTGCCGTCAGGACTCTGATTCTGGTATATCTCCACTATCTTGCTGTCCTCAATTAAGATCTCTATGGTGGCGCTACGGGCGCGGTTGACTCCCACCAGTTCATTGCCGTCAACAACATAATAGATTGCTTCTCCATTCCCGATGACCTCTATCCTGGTGAGCTTGTTATCAATAAAATAACCTGATAGATTTTTCCCGCTGATCTGGTCATACCTGGCTGTATCAACCGAGCTCACTACGAAAGCCCTGTTGTACATCTCCATGTGGTCAGCCTTGCTGTTCACCGTGAACAGGGCAATGGAGTCAGCTGTCATCTGGTTCTCCCTCGACCAGACAATGGGGTCATCATAAAGCCTTATCACCGAGTCCTGAAAGGAGTAAGCCAGAGAGTCGCACTTCCCCTGCATCTCCCGGCTGAAAATGGTGCAATTGAAGTATGCCTTCAATAGCCTGTGACTGACACCTGCAGTGTCTTCCACAGGGATGGCCCTGAGAGTGTCAGCCCTGAGAGTCAGCGTGTCATCGTCAGCAAACATTGAGAACCATGGCGTGCCGGTAAAGAGGAACCGTTCAGGACGTTTTTCATACCAGGCATAGTTGCCACCGCCAGTAATATTGTCAGATGTGTCTGTAACAGTCACATGCCCGAACGCTTCACCCTGGCCTTCCCTTTCATCATACCAGAGGGTGTCACCCGTGATACGCTGTTCACGGTTGTCAAGCACGGCATTCTTCATAAGCTGGGAGACATCATTGCGGGTGTCACTCCAGCCGTTTTCGCAGTAGAGATAGATGCTGTCACCCACAACCTCAGAAGGTCCTGCAAACCAGGCAATTTCCCTGCTTGTGTCATACCGCATGGTGTCAGCTGTCATAACATAATCCGGATTGACAATCCGGACACTGTCGCGGAAATGGAGCATCTTCTGGTCAGAGTAGTATATCCCAACAATGCTTGTGAGGGTGTTGTCTCCGCTCAGAATGCGCCCGCCGTTATCATAGATTGCTACCTGCGTGTTGACATCATAGTCAATCTCATCGGTAAAGAGCTGCATCTCCTTGTCAGACAGCTCCACACTGTCAGTAAGCACTGCCTTCCTGGTGTCACCGTCATAGGTAAGAAACTGTCCACGGATGTGTATTGTATCTCCCTGCCAGATGTGAATGTTGTTGTAGGCCAGCACCTGGTTTGTGTCATCATAGTACCAGGCACTGTCACAGTTCATGTACAGGTCATTGTGCATCAGCCTTACGTTGCCGTTGAGCCTGTTCCGTGTACGGCCGTCAAGACGCTCATACTTCATTGAATCAGAATGAAGTATCTCAACCCTCCTGCGCCCCTGGCTCTCCTGTGCCTGCAGATGGCAGGGCAGGAGCATCATGGAAAGAGGCAGTAACAGGAAAGCGGCAGCACGCGTAAAAAGAATGGCAATTGCTATCTTGACTATTCGAACCATCCGGAATAATGGAACTTACATCCCCTGAAGTCGTCGCTGATACGGATATAAGTCCTTTTGATCTTATCAATGATCCACTCCTCGTACTTATTGGCCTGCTTGTCTCTCAGCGCCAGTTCAGCAAGATAATTATAATCATCCTTCAGGTTGGCCCGGTGAGCAGGTATCTCATCATCAAGCCTGATGATACAGTATACGCTGTTGCCTTTGGAATCGGTGGTGCGGAAAGGTTCGGAGATCTCACCGAGCTTCATGTCACGAACAACAAGGTTGATCTCCCTTGACAATTCGTCAAGAGTGAGCCAGTTGACCCTTTCAGATGGATTCTCGCTTACCATCTTGCCTCCGTTGGCAATGGTAGTCCTGTCAGCTGAATATCTCATTGCAGCCCGGGAGAAAGTGAGACTGTCAGAACGGACCAGGTAGGCAATACTGTCAAGCTTGAGAATAGCCCACTCAGTCTGGTCCGCTGTCAGCCTGGGCTTCATGAGTATATGCCGTGAGTTAACCATGTCACCCTTCCTGTCAATGAGCTGAATGATATGGAACCCGAACTCTGTCTCCACAATCTTGGAGACCACTCCCTGCTTGAGACTCCATGCTGCCTCTGCATATGGTTTCGCAAGCTCGCCCCTCATGTTGTACCCCAGTTCACCTCCCCGTGGCGCTGAACCCGGGTCTTCAGAATAGAGTATGGCCAGCGTACTGAAACTTTCACCGTTGATTATACGGCTGCGCAGATCAAGCAGCCTCTGGCGTACCTCGGCCTTGCTGGCCTCCATGTCAGGAGGCTCAATCGTGATAATGCTCAGCTGTACTTTCCTCGGCATGAGAGGCAAAGAATCTGCAGGCACGGAGTTGTGAAACTTCTTTACCTCTTCGGGTGTGACTGTGATGCCCTGTGCAATGGTGCCCTGCGTCTCCTGGACAATATACTGGTTGGTCAGCATCTCACGCAGGTCCTTCCTTATCTCAGTCATGCTCTTGTTAAAGTATGATTCCAGGGCCTGCTCTGAACCGGCACGCCTGATATAATCTGAAAGCCTGCTGTTGAGATCTGATTCCACATTCTCGGGAGAGACCTCAATGGAGTCAATCCTGGCCTGATCAAGAAAGAGCTTCTGTATAAGCTGATCCTCAAAAATACGACAACGGAGCTGCTCCACAGGAGTGGGGTCACGCTCAGCCTTTAACTGAACAACCTGTCCCTCTATCTCGGATAGATATATGACCTCATTGCCCACCACGGCCACAACAGATTCAACAACCTGCTGACCTGCAGCTTCATACAAGGCGAATATCGCCATCAGGCATACAATTATGATATTTCTTTTCATCCTTTTCACTCTCTTCTAGAAAAGCTTCAGCGTGTTGTTGCTGACAGCTTCATTGAATATTCCGTCTTCAAGCTTTTGCAGAAAATCTTTCCTGCGGTTATTTATAATGATTGTTCTGATCTGTCCCTGTATGTACTCGAACGGGGCAACGCTGTTCCTCAGCCTGTATTCCCTGATTGCAATGAAATATGAGAACCTGTCATCCCTCAGCTCAACAGCCCTGTTCCTGGCAAGCCATTGTTCCTGGTTGTCTGACTCAAGAGGCACTTCCAAAAGCAGATGGTTAAAGGGAATCCAATCATCATTGTAATCATCATACCGCAGATTGTACTGCAGGCATAGCTCCTCCAGCTCCCTCATGTCTGCGGATTCCTGTGATCTGTAAAGTTTTCTTATCCTGTCAATCTCAGGCATGCTTGCAGGCACTTTGATGTACAGCGCCTTTATGAGATTGGTTGTCAGGGTGAAGGTGCTCAGGTTGCTGACATAATAGTCCTCCAGCTCATTGTCAGTTACTGCAGTATCCATCTTCTGAATGATCATCTGCTGCTGATACTGGTAGATGAGCAGATTGTTCCTCATCTCATTAAGCTGCCTGTTGACTTCAGCCTTGTATTCCGGTGTCAGGTTTTCTTCGGCCCGCAGGGCCAGGAGCTCCTTCCGTGCCCACTGCCTGATGAAGCTCTGCACTGCCGAGGTGCTGTCAGCCTTGCTCATCCCTTCAGATACCAGTCCTGACGGTATCTGGTCAAGGTAAAGCACCCTGTCACCGGCACGGGCCACAATCTGCCTGTCAGTATCAGTGGCGGGATTCCGGCAGGCTGCGACAAGGATAATTATGATGATTACAAGTGCTCTGTTCATGATCAGTATTCGTTCACCTTTCTGCTGTAGTTGGGCGCTTCACGCGTTATGGTTACGTCATGGGGGTGGCTCTCCGTCACACCGGCGCTGGTAACCCTGACGAATCTTCCTTCTCTCTTGAGAGTGGGAATGTCACGGGCGCCACAGTAACCCATGCCTGAGCGCAGTCCGCCAAGGAACTGGTAAACCACCTCACCGAGGGTGCCCTTATAAGGCACCCGGGCTGTTATCCCTTCCGGAACGAGCTTGTGGATATCATCCTCCATATCCTGGAAATACCTGTCCTTTGATCCCAGTTGCATGGCCTCCACTGAACCCATCCCGCGGTATGTCTTGAACTTTCTTCCATTGTAGATGATTGTTTCTCCGGGCGACTCTTCCACGCCGGCAAACAATGAGCCGGCCATGATACAGTCAGCGCCGGCAGCAATGGCCTTCACAATGTCACCCGAATAGCGGATGCCCCCGTCAGCGATCACAGGCACACCACTGCCCTCAATGGCATGCGCTACATTGTAAATTGCCGAGAGTTGAGGTACGCCGACACCCGCAACAACCCTTGTTGTGCATATCGAGCCGGGTCCTATACCCACTTTAACGGCGTCAGCACCCTCCTCAATCAGCTTCGCGGCAGCCTCTGCAGTGCCTATATTACCAACCACAACCTCGGTGCCGGGGAAGATCTTTTTGACCTCCCTGAGGATCTCAATGACACTCTTCGTGTGGCCGTGAGCAGTATCAATGGCTATAGCATCAACACCGGCACCTACCAGGGCTTCAACCCTTGAGAGAGTGTTCGGAGCAATGCCTACTGCTGCGGCAACCCTCAGCCGGCCCTTGTCATCCTTGCAGGCGTTGGGCCTGTCCTTGGCCTTGGTGATGTCCTTGTAGGTGACCAGTCCTTTCAACCTTCCCTTGTCGTCAATTATCGGCAGCTTCTCAATCTTGTGCTTCTGCAGTATCTCCGCAGCGGCTGCCAGGTCAGTCTGGTGACTGAGAGTGACAAGGCGCTCCAGGGGAGTCATGATCTCACTTATGCGGCGCGAAAAGTCAGTCTCAAAACGCAGGTCACGGTTAGTGACAATACCTGCCAGGGCCCCGTCGTCATGGATCACGGGTATGCCTCCTATCCTGAACTCCTTCATCAGTGCCATGGCATCCGCCACAGTTGCATTATCAGCAATGGTTACAGGGTCAAAGATCATTACACTCTCAGCCCTCTTTACTTTTCTTACCTGGGCTGCCTGCTGGCCAACAGACATATTCTTGTGTATCACTCCAATGCCCCCTTCACGGGCAATGGCAATGGCCAGCTCTGCATCAGTGACGGTGTCCATGGCTGCAGACACAACGGGCGTGTTGATGATGATATTCCTGGTGAACTTCGTCCTCAGGTCAACATCACGGGGCATTATCTCCGAATAGGCCGGCAGAAGCAGCACATCATCGAAGGTCAGTCCTTCAA
>JAAZAP010000143.1 GCA_012514255.1 Bacteroidales bacterium
AATTTTAAGCTTACTGTTCATATCGATTCTAATTTTAAATTTCACAGGCCTTAATACGACCAATTTACACTTTTTTATTAAACGCATTTGCCGTGAAGTTATTATTTAGCCATAAATTTGTTCCAAATCAAATGTGATGGAAAGATCGGAAAAGAAGCTTGCAGAGCTGGGGAAAGTGCTTGTCGGGGGTAAAAGCAGCGATATAATTGAAAGGATCAGACTGCTGCGAATGGAGATGCCATTTATTGGGGCTCTGAAGATGCTTGCACTCTTCTATGACAGGACGGAGGATGAAGGAATAAAACTGACAATCTCGGGTCTGTTCAATGATATGAAAGAACAGGGTGCAAAACCTGAAATAATTGATGCCATCAATGCTGTCACCGACCAGAAATCAAAGGCCATGCTGCTTTCTTCATGCTGGCAGTCAGGACTCGATTATTCCGAGCATGCACACTCATTAGCGGGCTTTTTTATGACCGGTGATTACATGACATCCCTTGAATGCTTCACAGTCTTTGAGACCTGCGCCTCATCAGTAAGTGAGGCAGACCGCACCTCCATCATTGCCAGACTCCGGCAGGAAATTGACTCATGGGACAAACCCATGCAGAAGCTTGGTGAAGAATTGATTTCACTCCTTGAGGGTTGATGGTCACTGCCTTAAACCCGGCCATCTCCCACAAAATGCAACAGCACTATATGTATGAGCTGTAATGCTTCATAAACTGCGATCTCTCAAAGAGGGAAGGATTCTCTACATTCCTGTAGTTCAACCTGCCCCTGAAATCGCCGATTGACTTGAATTCCTTTGCTTTCATCCATTTATGCAGAGCTTCATTGATCTCGGTGATAACTGTGAAGCCTCTCTTGTATAATGCCGAGCAGACCTGTACTGTGGTAGCCCCGGCAAGCAGATATTTTATGGCATCCTCACCGGAGTAAACGCCTGTTGAAGCTGAGATATCCACCTTAATGTCCTGCCCGCTCACCATACCTATCCAGCGGAGCACATAACGCTGCTCAACAGTGGCGGAAAGAACCGAGGCAGGATGTATGGTAAGATTATTGATATCAAAGTCAGGCTCATAGAACCTGTTGAACATGACTATACCGTCAGCGCCATGGTTATGCATCTGCCAGGCGAAGTTCAGCAGGTTTGAGAAGCGAAGGCCGATCTTCACGCTGACGGGGATCTTCAGCTTCTTCCTGAGATCATCTATGATCCTGAAGTAGATCTTCTCGGAATCGCTGCTGCTGACGTGCTTGTCTGTGGGGATGAAGAAGATGTTCACCTCCAGTGCGCTGGCTCCTGCCTTTTCAATCTCCACGGCAAAATCCATCCACCCCCTGGGAGAAAAGCAGTTAATACTTGCTATTACAGGTATCTTGACGCTCCGGCGTGCCCCGGCAACAAGGTCAAGATAAGCATCAATACTGTTGGTGCGGGTATAATACTGAAGATAATCATCCGCTTCCGGGTATGACTCCCTTACTGCCATTGAGTGGGCCTGTGACACTATCTGTTCCTCAAACAGGGACTTCAGCACCACGGCGCCGGCACCGGCAGCTTCGGCTTCGACTATCGATTCAACTTTTGATGTGAAATTGGAACTGCCTGCAATTATCGGACTGCTCAGTTCAAGTCCCAGGTAACGTGTGTTGATTGTACTCATTCTATTTTTTCAATCTTTCTCCAAATATAAGTGTTCCTACCCGAATCATTGTGCTTCCCTCCTCTACCGCCATCTGCCAGTCTCCTGTCATGCCCATAGATATCTCCCTGAAATGGCTGTCATGAGAAAAGTATCTCTCGCGCAGCTGTCTGTAGAGGTCTGCCAGGGTCCTGAACTCAGACCGTACTCTCTCTGTATCATCGGTGAACGTTGCCATCCCCATCACCCCGCATATACGTGCAGCCTTCAGTGATGATTCCACTTCACCCCAGTCCGTTGCCATCATCTCAGCAATGGAGAACCCTGATTTTGACTCCTCCGATGCAATATGCACCTGTAACAGACAGTCAATGCTCTTCCCCTGTCCCAGGGCCTCGGCATCAATCAGCCTCAGCAGCCTGACAGTATCAACCGACTCTATCATTGCGGCTGACGCCACGGCCTGCTTTACCTTGTTCGACTGCAGATGGCCGATCAGGTGCCAGGAGATGTCACCCGGAAGCTGTTCTCTCTTTGAAACCAGCTCCTGCACCCTGTTCTCGCCGAAAATGCGAAGGCCTGCGTTGTATGCTTCCATAGCCTCTCCGGGTGTCCGGGTTTTTGTAACCGCCACCACTACAACACCCGGGCTGAGGCCCTCAAGCAGTCTCCTTATGTTTTCAGCAATGCTGCCCATGCCGCCATCCTGCAACTTCAGTCAAGCCTGTGAATAACCAGGCCGCTCCTGAGCTTGGGCTCAAACCATGTGGTCTTTGGCGGCATGATATTGCCGGTGTCAGCGATGGTGATCAGCTGCTGCATCGATACCGGATATAGTGCAAATGCAACCTTCATCTCACCGCTGTCAACCCGTCTCTTCAGTTCGCCGAGTCCCCTGATGCCTCCCACAAAATCGATGCGCTTTGATCTCCTGAGGTCCTGGATGTCAAGCAACGGCACCAGCACCTTCTCGGTCAGGATGGTTACATCGAGCACTCCTATGGGATCATCATTATTGTAGGTGCCCTTCCTGGCAGTCAGACTGTACCATCTGCCATTGAGATACATGCCGAAATTATGAAGTCTCCCTGGCCTGTAGGTCCGTGTACCCTTCTCCCTGATATCAAAAGATTCCTGCAATTTTTCCAGCAATTGTGAAGGTGTCATACCGTTCAGATCCTTCACCACCCTGTTGTAGTCGAAAATCTTTAACTGATCATCAGGAAAGATCACTGCCATAAAGAAGTTGTACTCCTCATCACCCCTGTGACGCGGATTCTTGTCCTTCTTCTCCTTTCCCACCAGGGCTGCAGCCGCCGTGCGGTGATGACCATCAGCAACGTACATGTAAGGAACTTTCTCTGCAAACAGTTTTTCAATGGCCGTGTTGGTATTTTTATCCCATACCACCCAGAAGTGATGACCTATGCCGTCTTCGGCAACGAAATCGTATTCAGGTTTCTCGTTCCTGACTATTTTTTCCACAATCCTGTCAAGCTCCTTCACTGCAGGATAGGCAAAGAAAACCGGTTCGATGTTCGCATTGTTGGCCCTGACGTGTACCATGCGGTCCTCCTCCTTGTCAGGGCGGGTAAGCTCATGTTTCTTTATTACTCCCTCAAGGTAGTCAGTTACCGCTGCCGCTCCCACAATGCCGTATTGTGTGCGGCCCTTCATTGTCTGGCCATAAATGTAAAAATGTTCCAGGCGATCCTCCACCAGCCATCCCCTCTCCTGCCAGGCGGTAAAGTTCTCAAAAGCCTTCTGGTAGACCTCTTCAGAGTGCACGTCAGTGCCCTCGGGCAGGTCTATCTCCGCCTTGGTAATATGCAGAAGTGATTTCTCTCTGCCTTTGGCCATGGCGGCGGCCTCTTCTGAATTCATCACATCATAGGGAAGGCAGGCTATCTCAGATGCCATATCTACCGGAGGCCTCAGCCCCCGGAAAGGTTTAA
>JAAZAP010000144.1 GCA_012514255.1 Bacteroidales bacterium
AGTGAAAGAGCTTTGCATCTTTCTCAAAAATAACGTACGTTTGCACCACACCCGAGACAATGAAGAAGATCGATCTTTTCATGATTAGATCGTTTATAGGACCGCTGATCCTGACGTTCTTCATCGTACTTATAATTTTTGTCCTCCAGTTCCTCTGGATGTATGTTGATGAACTGGCCGGCAAAGGGCTGGAACTAAAGGTGCTCGCCGAACTCCTGTTTCAATTCTCCCTTACTTTTGTACCCCTTTCACTCCCCCTGGCAATCCTCCTGGCATCACTGATGACCTTCGGTAACCTGGGAGAGTTCCTGGAACTCACTGCCCTCAAATCCTCCGGTGTACCGCTGCAGCGTATCATGTTGCCTGTATTCATTTTCGCCGCCCTCCTATCTGTAGGATCATTCCTCTTTGCTGACTACGTACTGCCTATCTCCACCCGCAAGGCGAGGACCCTCCTTATGGATATACGCCGCATGAGACCTGAACTGAACATCCAGGCAGGGACTTTCTACAACGGTATCGACGGATTCAGCATCAAGATCACAGACAAGGACCCTGAAACGAACCGCCTCGACGGGATATATATTTACGATCACCGCGAAGGAATTGGCAACACCTCCGTAATACACGCCGACTCCGGGTACATGAGAGTGACAGCCGATGAGAGCGGCCTCATACTGACCCTCTATAACGGCTATGCATACAAGGACATAGAAGAAAAGAACGTCCCTCAGGACAAGAGGACCTTCCCCTTCCGTCGCGACAAGTTCACGGAGCAGACCATGGTGATTGAACTGACCGGCTTCGGCCTGAACCGGTCACCCATGGATATATACCGGTCAAACTACGCCATGCTCAACACGGCAGACCTCACCTACTACATTGATTCGCTCTCCACGAGGTATGACAGCAGAACCAGTACATACTTCAAAGAGTTCAGCCAGACGAGGCTATTCTACACTACCCATCTCCGTAATCCGAGATTCAGGGAACAGGTTGACTCAACTGCGGTATGGGAGACTCAGAAGTTCAATACAAAAGTTGCCTTTGACACACTGAGCTTCATGGACAAGAACACCGCTATCAGCCGTGCCCTCAGCTTCGCCAGGGAAGGCACAGCCTTCACTATCGAGAAGAGTGAGTCGCTGGTGGCCGAAGCCAGGAACCTGGCAAGATATGAGGCCGAGAAATACAGACGATTTACCCTGCCACTGGCATGCCTGGTATTCTTTTTCATCGGGGCACCCCTCGGTGCCATCATAAGGAAAGGAGGACTTGGCACACCCGCAGTCATCTCCGTGCTTTTCTTTGTATTCTATTATGTCATCGACCTTTCCGGTGATAAATTTGCCAAGGAGCTGATTATCAGTATACCCCTTGGAAAGCTCGCCTCCACAATCATACTCCTTCCTATCGGTGTCTTCCTGACCTATAAGGCAACCACCGATGCCGCCATCATGAATGCCGAGACCTATATGCTCTTCTTTAAAAAGATAGGAGCTTTCTTTACAGGCATCAAGCCCGAAAAGGATAATGAAAATACTGGTACTGTCCCCTAGACCATTGTGGCCTGAACATGACGGAGGAACGGTGGCGACGGCGCGCTGTGCCAGGGGACTGGCTGCCGCCGGCGCAGAGGTATCGGTCCTCGCCATGAAAACGGAAAAGCATCATGACACTGATGACGGTCATGGCTCCATGACGCCTGTAGAGCTGAACTCTTACAGTATTGTTCACGTAGATACATCCATCAGGCTGACGGCAATGATGCGCAACCTGATCTTCTCTTCCGGGCCGTATGACATCTCGAGGTTCAGATCCGCAGCCTTTTCAGAGGCGATCCACTCTAGCCTTATTAACACCCACTTTGACATCATCCATTGCGAGGGCCTCACGATGGCACCTTACCTTGAAGAGATTAAAAGACTCACCGATGCGCCCGTGGTTCTGAGGGCACATAACCTTGAACATAGAATAAGAGAGATGATGGCAGCATCCGCACGGTCGCCAGTCAGGAGAGCATACCTCTCCAACCTCTCACACAGACTCCGCTCACTTGAACAGAAGACAGCCTGGATGGTTGACGCCATAGTACCAATCAGCGAACCTGACTTCACATGGTTCATCTCAGCGGCAGGAGACAAGCCTGTGTTCCTGGCGGAGACGGGGACGGAGGAGGCCGGGTATCTCCCCGAACCTGCGGGTGGCAATCTTCGCGTGGGCTTCATCGGGGCTATGAACTGGGAACCCAACATAGAGGGAATAAAGTGGTTCATCAAAGAGGTATGGCCCGGGGTGGTGAAAAAGATGCCGGACACAACCCTTCATATTGCAGGCAGAACCTTGAAAAAAAAGGACACAATCCTGCCAGGCGGAAAGAATATATTCATTGAAGGAGAGGTTGAAGATGCAATTCACTTCATCAGATCGAACCACGTGATGATCGTCCCGCTCTTTGCAGGCAGCGGATTGCGCATAAAGATCATTGAAGCAATGTCTGCCGGCAGGCCTGTTGTTGCCACACCGGTGGCTGTAGAAGGACTGCCGGTAAAGAGCGGCAGGGAACTGTTTGTTGCAACGGATGCCGGAACCTTTAGCGCTTCATTGATAAAACTCCTGGGGGACCCTTCTCTCAGAGCCTCAACGGGCATCAATGCTGTCAGTCTGGTAAATGAACGCTATCAGAATAGTGCAATCACCTCCCGGTTAATTGAATTTTACAAGAATCTGATCCATGACAGCTGAAACCATACTGATAATAACAGCTGTACTGCTGGCATGGACATACATCCTTTATCCTGCAGGCGTGATCTCGGCATCACGCCTCAGAAAAAGAGTGAGAAAGGAATCATCAGCAGCCGTGGACCTTGCATCACTGCCAGCAGTCACCGTCGTATTGTCAGTGCACAATGAGAAAGAGGTAGCCGAAACAAAGATCCGGAGTATGCTGGCTTCTGACTATCCGCCTGAGCTCCTGGACTTTATTATAGGATCTGACGGTTCAACTGATGGCACCAACGCAATTATCAGCACGCTGGCAGCCACAAACTCGCGTATACAATTCATCATACACGCAGAAAGAAGGGGAAAGGCAGCCATGCTCAATGACCTGGTTTCAATGGCTGCTGGCGAGATACTGGTGGTGACTGATGCAAATGTGATGTTTACACCTGCCACTGTACGCAGGCTGGCTGAAGGATTTGCCGACCCACGCATCGGGTTGTGTGACGCTACTTTTCGTCCCGCATCATTTGATAATGCCGGCGTAACCAGGCAGGAGAACATGTACAGCCGCTTTGAAACAGCACTGAAGAGGGCTGAAAGTGAACTCTGGGGTACTATGCCCGGTCCCTACGGGGGATGCTACGCTGTTCGCAGGAATCTTTTTCCGGTGCTCCGTGACAACACCCTGGTAGATGATCTGTATGTAGGTCTGTCAGTTCTGAAACAGGAGTACAGGTCGGTTAACATCCGTGAAGCAGTAGTCTGTGAAGACACCCAGCCAGACATGATAGAGCAGTTCAGAAGGCGTGTAAGGATAGCTGCAGGTTCTTTCCAGAACCTGTTTCACTTTGGCCCTTTCCCCTTCAGGCGGTTCAGTGCCGGTTTTGTCTTCTTTTCACACAAGATAATGAGATGGTTAACCCCTCTCCTGCTCCTGCTCTTTTTCATGACAACGGTCATTCTTTCAGACCGGTCTGTTTTCTATTTTTGTATTACAGCAGTTCAGCTGATTTTCATAATTTTGTCAGCGCTTGACCTGGTGCTTGACAGGCAGGGAAAAAGGATAAGAATCCAGAGGTTTATCACCCAGTTCCTGCTGATGAATGCAGCACTGGCAGCAGGGTTTGTGAAGGCAGTAAGAGGGATAGAAAAAGGGATATGGGAACCCACCAAACGAGTTAAGAATGAATGAAGAGCCAAAGCTGAATACAATCAATGAAGCCATAGAAGAGATCAGAGCGGGCCGGATTGTAATCGTTGTAGACGATGAAGACAGGGAAAACGAGGGCGATTTTATCTGTGCAGCTGAGTTGATCACCCCCGAGATAGTTAATTTCATGGCTACCAATGGCAGGGGATTAATATGTGTACCCCTTCCTGAAGAAAGATGTGAAGAGCTGGATCTTAACATGATGGTAGGACACAATACCTCGCTCCATGAAACGCCGTTCACAGTCTCGGTTGATCTGCTCAGTCCTGAAACTACCACCGGCATATCGGCCAGGGACAGAGCACTGACAATCAAGGCGCTCGTTGACCCCGACACCAATCCATACCAGCTCGGCAGACCGGGGCATATATTCCCGCTCAAATCGCGCAGCAAGGGAGTCCTTCGCAGGGCAGGCCACACCGAGGCGGCGGTAGACCTGACAAGGCTGGCAGGACTGCAGCCGGGAGGAGCACTGGTGGAGATAATGAACGAGGACGGATCCATGGCCCGCCTTCATGATCTGCTTAAACTTTCGAAAAAATTCGGAATAAAAATAATCTCTATAAAGGACCTGATCAGGTACCGCCTTGGCATTGAATCAATCGTGGAGATGGGAGAACAGGTAAAACTGCCCACCGAATACGGCAACTTCGACTTCATTCCCTTCCGTCAGGTAAGTAACGGCCTGGAACATGCTGCCCTGGTTAAGGGAACCTGGACCAAAGACGAGCCGGTACTTGTCAGGGTACATTCATCCTGCTTCACGGGCGACATATTTGCATCCAAGAGATGCGACTGCGGACCACAGCTGCATAAAGCCATGCAGATGGTGGAAGCCGAAGGTAAGGGAGCCATAGTCTACCTGAGCCAGGAAGGGAGGGGTATCGGACTGATCAACAAGATAAGGACATACAAGCTGCAGGAACAGGGACGTGATACTGTTGAGGCCAATATTGAACTTGGCTTCCGGGAAGATGAGCGCGATTATGGCATTGGTGCTAACATAATGAGGAGCCTGGGGCTCGGGAAGGTCAGGCTCATATCAAACAACCCTGTAAAGAGAGCGGGTCTTGAGGGTTACGGAATTACCATAGTTGAGACCATACCACTCGAGATACCCCCTAATCCCTATAATTCATTCTACCTGGAGACGAAGGCCACCAAGATGGGTCATACCCTGGCATGCTACAAATCACAAACGAAAGGCGAAAATGACTGATCCCCTTCCGCGGATAGTGTTCATGGGTACGCCTGAGTTCGCTGTTCCCAGCCTGAGGTCCCTGCATAACGCGGGATGTGATATAGCCGCTGTGGTTACCGTTCCTGACAGGGCTGCCGGTCGTGGCCGTAAAATAACCTTTAGCCCTGTAAAGGAATATGCCCTGGAACATAACCTCTACCTCCTTCAACCAGAAAAGCTCCGTGATCCGGCATTCATATCCGAAATGCAGAGCCTGAAAGCCGATTTGTTTGTGGTTGTGGCCTTTCGTATGCTTCCGGAAATTGTCTGGCGAATCCCTCCCCTGGGCACATTCAACCTGCATGCCTCCCTCCTTCCGCAGTACAGGGGCGCCGCACCTATAAATCACGCGATCATCAATGGTGAGACCAGGACAGGAGTAACCACATTCCTTATAGACAGCAAGATAGACACAGGCATGATACTACTGTCACGGGAGACGGAGATCAACCCTGACGAGAACGCAGGCAGCCTGCACGACAGACTCAAGGAAATAGGAGCCGGGATAACAGTGGCGACGGCCAGAGGACTGTATGCCGGAAAGCTGAAGCCTGTGCCCCAGAAAAAGATACCACCTGCCAGGCTCACTACTGCTCCGAGGATCTTTCCTGCTGACACAATCATTAACTGGCGGGAGCCTGCGGTAAAAGTCCATAACCTGATAAGAGGGCTCTCCCCCTACCCTGGTGCAATGACACTGCTGCACAGGGGCGACAGCAACCTCAGACTGAAGATCCTTGAAAGCAAACTGATTGATGATATAAGAGAGATACCGGGATTATTTATCAGAACAGAGAAATCGCGGTTGATCGTCTCATGCGTGTCCGGCGCCATTGAGATTCTCTCCCTGGTGCCCGAGGGGAGAAAAAAAATGAGCGGCAGCGAGTTTCTCCGCGGCTTTGATCCTTCAGGCTGGGAGCTGGCCTGATGTTGTCACTGGGGTGATGTTGTCACTAGCGTAATCTCAGTTTTTGTCCCGGTTTGCATTCCCCGCCCTCTTCCATCAGGTTCATTTTGTATAGTGATGAAAGCCTGACAGCATACTTCTGTGAAATATCATGCATGGTCTCACCCGCTTCAACAGTATGGATCAAAAATTCACGGGCAGCTTTGGAACGTTTTGGCTGGAGGTAGATGATCTGCCCCACATTCAGGGGAGTGCCGGGAGCAAGATCGTTGTACCGTGAGATCTCCCATGACAGAAGCAGATGGCGCTCAGCCAGGGACTCATATGTATCTCCCTCTTCAACAATAATATACTCCACGTTGTTGTTTTCCATTAATTCTTTGCGGTCGCCGAGGCTTATGACACCTATCGGTTCTTCAGTATCCTGTATAACGACTGTTCTGGCAGGAGCGGGCTCAACCCCGGCAGAATCCTTCGCTTCAGGCTGTGCAGGCTTTGATGCTGCCGGTGCCGGCGCCCCTGCATCAGCAGGGGGCAGGACAGTACTCTTATCTGCCCGGGCTGTGACTGCCTGGCCTGCAGAGCCTGTATCATAAGCCCACAGACGGTACTCCTCGATCTTCCGGATCAGGAGCTCGGGATATTTGGGATCGGTGGCATACCCGGCTTTTTTAAGGCCGTGGGCCCATCCCTTATAGTCAGTGTTGCTCAGTCGGAACAGATCCCTGTACCTGGAACCGGCAACCAGGAACTCCGAATGATCCCTGTATGACTCCTCCGCTGACCGGTATGCACGGAAACACTCATTGCGCCGGTTATCATCATGATAGATCTTCTTTCCCGTCCAGCTGCTGTGGCATTTTATGCCGAAGTGGTTGTTGCCCTGTGTGGCGAGTCTGCTGCGTCCGTAGTTCGACTCAAGCATCCCCTGTGCAAGAGTAATGCTGGCAGGGATGCCTGTCCTCTTCATCTCACTTACGGCCAGTGCGCTGTAACGGTTAAGGTACTCAATGGCATAGTCGGGTGCAGGCCCGGAGGAGGCGCTGCTTCTTGCAGCCCTGCGCGTTGCGCTGCAGGAATTGAGTAACAGTATTATTATCAGGATCGCGTATGGCGCAACGTTTTTCATCAGAAGGCTTTTGGCAAAAATATAAAAATGTATCTACCCTCTGCAATTACTTGCTACGGAGGTAAAAATATTATTACTTTTATCGGTCTATAAATCACCGTCATCACTTATGAAGAAGAGAGAAGTGAATATTTATTTCACGGAGTATCAGAAGAGCGACGAGCTGCCGGATGCAGATAAGAAGCTCGTAGCAGAGGCTGTCGCCGCCGCGTCGGGTGCATATGCGCCTTACTCCGGTCTCAGGGTCGGGGCTGCCATAATGCTTGATGACGGCACTGTGGTCCGGGGCGCCAATGTTGAGAACGCGGCTTTTCCTTCAGGCAGTTGCGCGGAGAAAACAGCCCTCTCGTATATGGTTGCAAACTACGGCGAGAGGCAGGCGGTGGCAATAGCCATAACAGCACTGTCAGACGGAAAGCAGACAGAGGAGCCCGTTCCTCCCTGCGGCAATTGCCGTCAGATGCTCATAGAGGAGGAACAACGGAACGGAAGGCCAATAAGAGTTATCCTTGCAGGATGCTCGTCAATTTATGTCCTCGAAAGCAGCCAGGCACTGATGCCATTGAGCTTCACAGGCAATAACCTCAGGAAATAATTCGCGGTTTTTAATTACAGGCTTCTGGACCTTCAGACCTCCACAATTAGCTGAAACCCGCTCCCGTGAATATTCTTCAATGTTATCTGCGGATCATCACTCAGGTACTTGCGGAGTTTGGTGACATACACGTCCATGCTGCGGGCAGTGAAATAATCGTCGGCACCCCATATCTTCTTCAGGGCAGCCTCCCTGCTCACAAGAGCATTGGGCGAGATGGCAAGCATCTCAAGCAACTGCCCCTCCTTGGGAGATAACTGCCGCTCCTGGTCTCCCAGCGTCAGGGTACGAAGCCGGGCATTGAAGATGTACTTCCCTATCTCATAAATATCCCGCGTCCCTTCCTGTATATCCCTCCGGGCAATGATTGCCTTTATCTTGCAGAGGAGTATGTCAGTATCAAACGGTTTGGTAATATAGTCGTCAGCCCCCACACCATAACCGTGAAGAAGATCTTCCTTCAGCTTCTTGGCAGTGAGGAATATGATTGGTATGACCGAGTTCATGACACGGATCTCGGTAGCAATTGTAAAACCATCTACATGGGGCAGCATCACGTCAAGAATGCACAGATCATACACTCCCTTTCGGAAAGTCTCTATGGCTGCCTTCCCGTCATCCACAAGATCAACCTCGAAGTCATTTATCTCGAGGTATGACTTGAGTACCGATCCGAAGCTCACGTCATCCTCAACCAGAAAAATCCTTGCGTTCTTCTTGCTCATGCCCTTGATTCGTTCTTGTATGGCAAAAATACAGTAAATATGCTTCCCTTCCCTGGATCGCTCTCCACTGTTACCGCCCCTCCGTGAGCGTCAGCAATAGCCTTCACGTAATTGAGGCCGAGACCGAATCCCTTGACATTATGAATATTGCCCGTTGTTTCCCGGTAAAAGCGTTCAAAGACACGGTTTTGCACAGCCTTGCTCATTCCGATGCCCCTGTCGGCCACCTCAAGGAAGAGGCCGCTCTCATTGCTGCGCGTGCTGACGGTTATCTCCGGCGCTCCCTCAGAATACTTGTTTGCATTGTCCAGGAGATTATGGACCAGGTTGCGCAGATGCTCACTGTCACCACTGATGACACTCTTTTCAGCATCAAACCGGCGGCAGATCACTCCGCCCCTGTCGGTCACCTGTATCTCTATGGTGTCAATGGCCCCCCGGATAATATCATGAATGTCAACAGGGGAGTACGAAAAATCCATCTCATGCTTGTCCAGGGTTGCAATCTGAAGGATGGTCTCTACCTGCCTGTTCATGCGTGAGTTCTCCTTCTTGATCATGCTGACGAAATGACGCACCCTGTCTTCATCCGCAATGACACGGTTGTTGGCTATAGTATCGGCTGCAAGCGAGATTGTTGCCAGCGGGGTTTTAAACTCGTGTGTCATGTTGTTGATGAAATCGGCCTGCATCTCTGAAGTCTTCTTCTGTCTGATGATGAACCACAGACTCAGCGCGAAAGTGGACAGAATGATCAGCAGGAAGAGGCCGAAACCGCCCAGCATGAACCCCATCGTACCAAGTACGTAATTTGTCTTCCTGGGAAAAACCACCGAAAGGACCTCCCCTTTTCTCAGGAGTCCCTGCGCAAACATGTTAACCTTATAGGGACTGTTCAGGAAATCCTTTTTCTTCACCTTTGAATAGATGCCGTCAATGATTGAATCACCCCTGATAAGTGCAAACTCAAAGGGAGTCTCTATACCCGAGGCAGCCAGCTCACCCTGCAGGGTGTGAAGCAACTCCTCCTTGTTTACAGCCATATTCCTCTCCCATACGAACATCTCTGATACCAGCTGGTTGCTCATGGATTGAAATTCGTACGATTGCTGTTGTACCCACCTCATGTATTCTTCCGATCCCACAACCACACTGTTGGCTATCCCCGCATTGGCCTCCTCACGTGTCACCTTCATCCTGACAGGCGGATTGTCATTGGTTGAGACTATTATCTCCACGGAGTCATTATCAGAAACAGTCTTGCTCTCTACGCTGAAGCTCTCTGTTGTCAGGCCGGGAGACGCTGTACGATGAATTGCCTCCGGAAGAGCCGAGTAACCCCTGATAAACATCTCATTCAGGAAATTCATTCTACGGTTGGTTTCCATGGAATGAGCAGTATTACGCAGGCTGTTGATCACAAAGAAATCAAACTGCTCATTCTGTGCCCTGACAGAATTGCTGATCCAGGTCACCTGTACCCATACAATGGCAATAACAGAGACAACCATCAACGCAATAAGCCCGGTGAATTTCCGCATGTTCATGTCACAAAATTATACATATAACTAATGATCAAATCCTTTTTAACTTTTTGTTAACCAGTTTTAACCTCACTTTAACCCCCCTGCGGATTATCTGCACTATTTTTGTATTGGTAAAAGCGCACGCAAACATATGATGAATAAAATATCGAAAACAACAATCCTGCTTCTTGCAGCATTCCTTTTTGCGACAGTGTCAGTCTCCGCGCAGGAGACAGGGAAGATCGAAAAGAAAGTTATTGTCGTTACCGAAGAGGATGGCATCATAGTGGCGAAGGACACAACCTTTACCGATACTGACACACTGGTTTTCGAGGACGGCAACCTGGTCATCACCACCAGGGAGGGACGGAAGATCATCCGCAAACCCGGTGATGGCAGCAGGATGGTATGGGTTGGAGAACCGGGACAATTCCCCGGCCGTGCTGCGGCGTCGGGAGTAAATCCTGAAAGGAACGTGACCAGGATAAGGGATGAGAGAGAAGGAGTCTATTATAATATCTCGGTTGATGGGGTGGTAGTGACCATAAGGGCACCGAAAGAAAAAACAAACGAGGCAGACCAGATCCTCAGTGAAGTGAAAAAGATACTGATGAAGAAATAAAAGCAATAGTTACCGACGCTCCCGTCCGGGAGCTGAACACCATCAGGTGGTTGATTTAGGTTAGTTTTGGGTTAGGTTGAGAGGGGATGCGGCAGAGGCATCTCCTCTCTTTTTTTCGGAAAGGATCTGATTTTGCCGCGGGAGATTACCCGTTTGCATTTAATCCCTGCCACTCACACATCCGTGAAAAGCTTCCATATCTTGTCATCCGGAAGAGGCGCCTCGGTGTTTATTTCAACCTTCTTAACAGGATGAACAAAAGCTACTCTCCTGGAATGGAGAGAAATACCTCCACCATCATTGGACCTGCGCGCACCGTACTTCAGATCACCCCTGACGGGACACCCTGCTGCTGCCAGCTGGGCCCTGATCTGGTGATGCCTGCCGGTATGCAGATCAATCTCAAGAAGGTAATACCTCTCTGATCGCGCCAGGATAGTGTATGACAACGTGGCAATCTTTGATCCTTTTACCTCATTATCATACACATAAGACTTGTTCTGCTTCTCGTTCTTCTTTAGGTAATTGCTGAGTTCTCCCTCCTCGGCAGGCGGCCTGTCGGAGACAATGGCCCAGTAGGTCTTCCTGACCTCGCGACTCCTGAAGAGCTCACTCAGCCTCGTCAGGGCCTTGGATGTCCGTGCATACACAACACACCCGCTGACAGGCCTGTCAAGCCTGTGAACAACACCCAGGAAGACATCTCCCGGCTTGTTGTATTTCTCCTTGATGTATGCCCGTACCTTGTTGTCAAGCGACTCATCGCCGGTGCCGTCACCCTGCACAAGATCCGACGAGCGCTTGTTGACAATAATAATATGATTGTCTTCATACAGAATTTCGGGGTACCCTTCTCTCATCACTTGCCAATTACCTGTTTCAGTTCCTTCTGATTATCACACTTCAGGACCTGCACTTCGGACTTCTCACTTGGCAAACCGCAGATCGTAAATCGTAAATCGAAAATCGAAAATCCCCTAATACTGTTCCTTATCATTCGGAAAAGTCCCGGACCTGACATCGGCAATATAATGATGCACAGCCCCCTTGATCTCATCATATAGATTATGATACCTCCTCAGGAACCGTGGCGAAAACTCCAGGTTTATGCCAAGCATGTCATGCAGCACAAGCACCTGTCCGTCAACCTGTGGCCCTGCTCCTATACCAATCACAGGTATCCTGACTGATTCGGCAACCTCTCCTGCCAGGGAGGCAGGTATCTTTTCAAGCACTACCGCAAAGCACCCGGCCTTCTCAATAATCTTTGCATCATCCTTCAGCTTCCTCGCCTCCTCCTCGTCACGGGCACGGACAACGTATGTCCCGAACTTATGTATCGACTGCGGGGTGAGTCCCAGGTGCCCCATTACGGGTATCCCGGCAGAGAGTATCCGCTCAATGGATTCCACTATCTCCTTGCCGCCCTCGAGTTTCACCGCGCTGGCCCCGGTCTCCTTCATGATCCTTATTGCTGAGGCAAGCGCTTCGCGCGAATTACCCTGGTAAGTGCCAAAGGGCAGATCAACCACCACCAGCGCCCTCTTCACGCCCCTGACCACCGATGCGGCATGGTAGATCATGTTGTCAAGCGTTATCGGCAGCGTGGTATCAAAACCCGCCATGACATTCGATGCCGAATCCCCGACGAGGATCACATCGATGCCTGCCTCATCAAGAATCCTTGCCATCGAATAATCATATGCCGTCAGCATCGATATCTTTTCGCCCTTGAGCTTCATCTCATTAAGCACATGAGTGGTAACAATCTTAACTGTTTTCTGTACTGACATCTCTCTGTGTTTTTTATCACCTGCAAAGCTACAAAATAAGAATGTGGAATGATATTAAAGCTGATTCTTTTGGCACAATCTGCCGTTTTGTCATAATAGTTAAAAAACGAAGTGCCGGACGGTTCACCCAACCATGACATTATTTCATAATAAAGCATGGCAGAACGCTGTGGCACAAACATTGTCACTCTCATGGGTATTAATAAGAAAATTAAAATACAAATTCAGAATAAACATGGGAAAAATTATCGGTATTGACTTGGGAACCACTAACTCATGCGTTTCAGTGATGGAAGGCAATGAGCCCGTGGTCATCCCCAACAGTGAAGGCAAGCGCACCACTCCCTCGGTGGTTGCATTTCTTGAGAACGGCGAACGCAAGGTGGGTGACCCTGCAAAGAGACAGGCTATCACCAATCCGCGGAAGACCGTCTCATCTATCAAGCGCTTCATGGGAAGAAGCTTTGATGAAGTTACCAATGAGATGAAGAAGCTGACCTACGAGGTGGTACGCGGTGACAATAACACCCCCAGGGTGAAAATTGAGGACCGTAATTACTCACCCCAGGAGATCTCGGCAATAGTCCTTCAGAAGATGAAGAAGACAGCTGAAGACTATCTCGGTCAGGAAGTCACTGAAGCAGTCATTACCGTTCCGGCATACTTTAACGACTCGCAGCGTCAGGCTACCAAAGAGGCAGGTGAGATAGCAGGACTGAAGGTCAAGCGTATCATCAACGAGCCCACCGCAGCATCACTGGCATACGGCCTTGACAAGAAGGCGCATGACCTGAAGATAGCTGTCTTTGACCTCGGCGGTGGTACTTTTGATATATCCATCCTTGAGCTTGGTGACGGTGTATTTGAGGTCAAATCTACCAATGGCGATACCCATCTCGGCGGAGATGACTTTGACAATATGGTCATCGACTGGCTGGCTGATGAGTTTCAGAAGGAAGAAGGCATTGACCTGCGTAAGGACCCGATGGCATTGCAGAGACTGAAGGAGGCTGCCGAGAAAGCCAAAATTGAGCTCTCCAGCACCACCAGCACGGAGATCAACCTCCCCTACATCATGCCGGTCAACGGTATACCCAAGCACCTTGTCAAGACTCTGACACGCGCACATTTTGAGAAGCTGACTGATAAGCTCATCAATTCGGTCATCGGACCGTGCCAGAAGGCACTTGATGATGCAGGAATGAAGACATCCGATATAGATGAGGTGCTGCTCGTGGGCGGATCAACACGTATCCCGGCCATACAGCAGATAGTGGAAAAATTCTTCGGCAAGGCTCCTTCAAAGGGCGTCAACCCTGACGAGGTTGTTGCAGTCGGTGCAGCCATACAGGGTGGTGTCCTCACCGGTGAGGTGAAGGATGTCCTCCTGCTCGACGTGACACCCCTGTCGCTCGGTATTGAGACCATGGGTGGCGTGATGACCAGGCTCATCGAATCGAACACCACCATCCCCACCCGCAAGACTGAGACCTTCACCACGGCCAGCGACAGCCAGCCATCAGTGGAGATCCATGTACTGCAGGGCGAAAGGCCAATGGCCTCAGGAAATAAAACCATCGGCCGCTTCCATCTTGACGGTATACCGCCGGCACCACGCGGCATACCCCAGATAGAGGTTACATTTGATATCGACGCCAACGGCATACTGAACGTCTCTGCCAAAGATAAAGGAACTGGCAAGGAACAGAGGATACGCATAGAGGCTTCCTCGGGACTGAGTGATGATGAGATACGCCGCATGCGTGACGAAGCTAAGGCCAACGAGGCTGCCGACAAGGCCGCCAGGGAGATGGCTGACAAGGTCAACTCTGCTGACAGCATGATCTTCCAGACTGAAAAACAGCTGAAGGAGTATGGCGACAAGATCCCGACAGACAAGAAGGGACGCATAGAGAACGCCCTCGGCCAGCTTCGCGAAGCTCACAAGAACAAGGACATAACAGGTATTGACCGTGCCCTTGCCGAGATCAACGCAGCATGGCAGGCAGCTTCCGAGGATATGTACAAGCAGGCCCAGGGAGACGCCGGTCAGCAGGCCGGCCCTGACACGGGCCCGCAGTCAGAAGCCACCGGCGGCGACAACGGCGGTAAAGGCGACGACGAGCAGGTAACTGACGTCGACTTCGAGGAAGTCAAGTAATCACTATATAAACCGACAGTGAAGGCCGCGGCAGCGAAAGCATCCGCGGCTTTCCTTTGGTTATACCTGTACAATACTTGCCTGTAATGCATAACTAAAATTGAAGACCTTTTCTTGAGGCTAAAACGGCTTAATGATATTTTTGCCCTTTCCCTGGTAATTATCTTTACGTCATTATTTGTCAGCAACCAGTTCTCTGATACCCCACCATTCCAACGGTCTATCCCCTGACCGCTTTGCCTATTGCTTCCAGGTTCGGGACTCTCATTTCTTCATATTCACGTGAAATTACAATCCCTCCTGCACCCGCTTTCAAAGCGTTGAGAGTAGCCTGGTATACTGTTTCCGGATCATCGGGCGGACTGCCCGGCACATCAATTCCTATACCTGCAAAAATCTTAGTTTTCCCGTTGGCCGATGCCACACTCCTCCTTGTCTCACGGAAGACATAGTCAGGAGAGAAACCCTTCTCAGCCAAATCATCAACTCCCGGTTCAACATTCTTATCGTAACCAAACAGATCATAATAGAGATTAAGAGACTGCTCCAGGGATATCTCACTCAGTAAGGTTTTCCTGAACCTGTCAAGATACCAATAACGGATCCTTGGTCCCAGCACTTCATGGTAGAGGATAAGCTTGATATAATCTGACCAGGGCGCCATCTCCCCGTAGCTCATCTCGGCACGGTAAATCATATCCCAGCTTGAGGGCTGGTGATCAACATGCCAGCCTACGATTGCATCAGGCTTAATGGCTTTGATGGTTGTGTACATCCCTTTCTGGATATCCTCCCTCGATTGCCTGTAGAGGTACTCCCACGAAAGAATCTCAGGATATCTTATCAGATGGCGAAGAAAGATGGTAAAGACCCCTTCGGCAGGTGGTTCCTTCCCGGCCATCAATCCCTGCACATACTCATAAAGAAGCCTGTAACCCTCCTTTGCCCTCAGGGGATCAATCCCTGCTGCCCGGCCCCTGGCTATGCAATGTTCACAGAAACAGGCAGGCGGATCATTATTCCATGGCAGTATAATATTCATCAGGGGACCCATGCGTTCAGCGCCCCACTGAAATCCATCAAGGTCATAACTGGAGAACATATCTGCGACAATGGCATTCCAGAAAGCGCCGTATTCGGGGTGACTCCAGCAAGCCTTCTTCCCCCTGTTTCCGTAGGAATCAACTGTCAGAACCCTGTCAAAATTTTCAATATAAAGTCCGGTGCTTTCCAGTATACGTGCAAAAACTTTCACCCCACGCTCATCGGCAGGTTTTCTCAGTTCAGCAAACAGATCACGGTCTGCAAACTCCAGTGAGGGATTCACCGGCTTGATCTTTAACGGTGTATCCCTGAAAAATGACTGATGATGTCTTACATATACCGAAGGGACCCTGTCACGAAGATCGCGGGGGATTTTTCCATGATCGGTTGCAAGATCCCGGACCGGCTTGCCAAGTGATGAAGTATGGAAGGCATGGCTATAGGGGAAAACTGCATTTACAGCTGCCTTCTCAACCAGCAGATCGAGACACTGGTCAATCCCTTCATCCAGCATGGTGTGCGGACTCATCTGTATCCCGACAAAGGTACCTGCCGGTCTTGACGGGTTTCTTCCCGGCCTCAGTGGCAGATCTGCAGCAGTCTGACCCTGGATTAATTCGCCGGCGGTCCCAAGGGCTGCCAGCGAACCAAGGGTCCGGATAAACTGACGACGGCTACTGTTCGGCATGGCTCAAATTTTTTATCTGTCAATATCCTTAGTGATAAGACTGTAGTCAAATTTCCGGCTATTCATGGGCGGTGGTCTGATCCCGATAATCTTATCAACAAAGTAATCTACTATCCTCCTCTCTCCATACTGACCACCCCATTCATGGCCCTTACCCGGCAGCATCAGGTAATCGAAATCCTTATTTGCCTTTATCAGGGCATCCACCACCTGGTAAGTCGATGAAGGATCAACGTTCTGATCCATCTCGCCAACAACCAGGAAGAGATCACCCTGGAGTCTCCAGGCATTATCTACGTTTGAGCTTTCGGAGTATTCCTTCCCAACCGGCCAACCCATCCACTGCTCATTCCACCATATCTTATCCATCCGGTTATCATGGCAGCCACATACTGCAACGGCCACCTTATAGAACTCAGGATGAAACAACACTGCCCCTGCTGCATTCTGTCCGCCCGCCGACTTGCCATATATTCCTACCTTCTGAATATCCATCCATGGCCTGGTTGAAGCAGCATCTTTAATCCATATTATCCTGTCAGGGAACCCGGCATCGCCTATATTCTTCCAGCACACATCATGAAATGCCTTCGAACGGTTTGAGGTACCCATCCCGTCAATCATAACGATAACAAAATCCATTGAGGTAAGAGACTGCCTGCAACGGTTGTAGTACTCACTGAAATCTTTTGGCACATGGCTGCTGTGCGGGCCTGCATAGATATACTCTATTACAGGATATTTTTTTGAGGGGTCGAACCCGGATGGCTTCAAAATCATACCCCATATATCCGATTTGCCGTCACGCCCTTTTGTTACAAATACCTCAGGCATGGTCCATCCCGTCTCAATAAGCTTACTTATATCAGCTTTTTCAAGGGCCATCACCTCTCTGCCTTTAACCGATTCCCTCAGGACAGCAACCGGAGGCATATCAACCCTTGACCAGCTGTCGACAAAATAATTGCCATCGGGTGAGAATGACACCCTGTGATTACCATCACCCTGCGTAAGGCAAATCAATCCGGTACCGTCGAGGTTTATCCTGTAGAGGTGCTGAAGATACGGATCACCTTTTTCCCGGCCTCCGCCCATGAAATATAAAGTCCTTTTAACGGTATCGACTTTAATAACCTGCCTCACTACCCATTCTCCCTTTGTAACCTGATTCTTCAGTTTTCCGGTCTCTCCGTCAAAAAGGTAGAGGTGATTCCATCCATCCCTTTCTGAGGCCCACAGAATCTCCTTCCCGTCATTGATATCCATACGGTATCGTTTGCCGCTGTAATCGATAAATGTCTTTGATGTTTCTTCAATAATGACCCTCGATTTCCCGGTATTGGGATCCATCTCTATTACCTGGTAAAGCTGGTGTCCGCGTTTGTTGTACTCAAAAGTCAATGCCCGGCTGTCACTCCTCCACTCAAAACGCTCAAGACTATACTGGTTGGGAACCATTGCGTCACATTCGGCAGCCATTTTACCCGTCTCGATATTAAAAATCCTGGGAAAATACTGCTGAAGTGCGTCACCCGGTTTATAGTATTGGACAGAAGTGTGCTTTGGCTGCAACTGGTCTGCGGGAGATGATTCAATATAATGAACCAGGTGCTCCTCGGTTGGCTGGACCAGGGTCGACATCAGGAACCTGGAGTCAGGTGACCAGCGAATGAATGATGAATAGTATAGCCCGATGCCCCCGTCAAAGCTCAATTGAGTTACCTTAAGGGTGCTTTTCTCCCTCAGGTATATGTTATAGTTCATTATAAAAGCCTCAAATTTCTTGTCGGGCGATTCAACAGGCCGGCCGGCCAGCTCATTTCTGCGCTGCATAGACCATGCATCACGCGAACGCGACTGCGCAATGTCACCATTCTCAAGTTTATCATCAGTGAAGCTCCAATCAAAATTGTATCCCCCTGCAACAAATGTGGCTCCTGAGAGATCATTCCTGAAACGGAGCTGCGTTATTGAACTGCTGACTGCATCAACATCTTCACCCAGGATGGCGGAAAGCCTGGACGAAAGATCATTGAGATTAAAAGCCAGCCGACGATCCTGTTTACCGGCATCAATCAGGTAATATTCAGTTCCGTTTGCTGTAAGCACATTATACCAGAAAACATTGGTATCCTCAATCCATTGAGGATCAATTGCCCCGTGCAATACCACACCATTTGCAAGCCCCTGAGCCTCTTCATACTTCTGGTACATCTCATCAATTTCCCAGCCTTTCATCATGTCCTGCGCCCACATGGCCGGCACCATAAAAAGAAAGAGAAATGTGAACAGGATACCAATAGAGTTACGTTTTTTCATAAGAAGGTATTTTAAATTTTCAGTCATTAAAGGCTCATTATTTACTTATCCTGACCTGTAATCGCTCAACAGGATGAGAGTATTTAAATGTAATAATTACACTAAATTAAGGAATTATTTATCATCACTTGTTTGCACCGGCATGAATCAGAAGCCATTTAATAAATGTTAACATTAAGCCTGACAATCGGTTATGAAATAAAAAAAAAATATGACATACACCATAGGGTGTATCGAGTGTATTTCATACATTTATTAACCTGAAAAGTTGCCAACCAAATGTACCTGTAATGAAAAGATTATTCTCTCCTTCCCTTCTGCCCTTACTGGCTGCAGTTATCCTGTTCCATGGGTGTGACAATAAAGTCAATGAAACAAGGAACTACAGCAGCCTTACCAGTGAAGTAAGAATGCTGAACGGGGTACCTGCCCTTTATGTAAACGGGGAGCTGACCGGTCAGACCCTGGCGGCACCCTACAGGCCTGATGAAACCTATTTCCGGGATTTTCTGGATGCAGGAATAAGAATTTTTGATATCTACCTCAGATTTGACTGGATTGGTCCGGAAGAGTATGACTTTTCAAAGATCGACGAGAAGCTTGACTCCTATCTTGCCATAGAGCCCGGGGCGCTTTTCCTGCCCCGCATATTACTGACACCCGGTGCATGGTGGTGCGAGATGTATCCTGACGACATAACCATGCGTGATGATGGCAGTCCGGCCGGGATGTTTGGTGCACCCTGCCATCCTTCCCTGGCTTCAGAAAAATACAGGGAACTTTCATACAAGGCCATGGTTGCCTTTATTGATCATGTGGAGGGGAAATACGGAGACAATATCCTGGGGTACCAGCCCGGAAACGGATTCGGTGGTGAATGGCTGATGTTCAATTCATTCTGGGAGGCAAGACCGGACCGGCCGGCGCCAGACAAATTCGGCGTTGAAGATTACAGTCCGGTTGCCCGGGCTGATTTCAGGGAATGGCTCAGGGTGAAATACCACTCAAACAGGAAGTTGCGTGAAGCATGGAAAGATGAAAACGTGACCTTTGAAACTGCAGATCCTCCTGGAGAAGTTGAGAGATACAGTTCGAATCATGGTATCTTTTTTGACCCTGAACAGGGAATGAGAGTACCCGATTATTTTTCATTCTTCAATGACATGACCGCTGATGTGCTGCTTGAAAATTGCAGATGGGTGAAAGAGCTGACCGGAGGGAGAAAGATTGTCGGGGTATTTTACGGTTATCTCTGGTGCAATTTCCCTAACCTGAGTGTCAATCACACCGGGCATCTTGGTCTGCAAAGGATTTTTGACTCAAAGGACATCGACTTTCTTGCAAGCCCGTACACCTATGATAACAAACAGATCGGCGGACCCAACAATTCGCAGACCCTCCCTGAGAATGCGCTCATGCATGGAAAGCTGTACCTGAACGAAGTGGATACGGAGACACACCTGCACCAGAGACAGTGGCGATGGGGAAACTGTCTGAACAATCCTGTCAATATGGAGGAGACAAAGGGATTGATGGTAAGAGATTATGCCTATTCGATGACAAAAGGTTTTGGATTATGGTGGACCGACCTTCACGGTGCCAACTTCCAGGATTCATCAATAATCGCGCTGATGAGGCAGTTGAAAGAGATGGATGATTCATACCTGGAGGCTGACAAGGGATCAGTTGCCGATATTGCAGTCATTCTTGACGAGGAGAGCTTCAAGTATTTCGGTGACGGTGAGCCGTTATTCAATGTTCTTCTGACAGCCCAGAAGCAGTGGGAACTTGGATTTATCGGGGCACCCTGGGAACCATACCTGTTAACCGAAATTGGCAACCCTGCAATGAGAGATTTCAAGGTTTACCTGTTCCTGAATACCTTCAGAGTAACTCCCGGTCAGAAAAAAGCCATACATGAGAAGCTGTCGCGCAACGGAGCAACAGCAGTGTGGGTTTATGCACCCGGATATATCGGAGAAGACAAACTCTCAACCCAATTTATGTCTGAACTTACAGGGATTAAGCTCGAAGAGGATAGTTCAGCAGGGGAACTGAGGGTGGAAATAACCGGACCGGATCATCCATTTACATCAACCCTTGATGAAGGAACAGTTTATGGCAGTGATGTTGACCGTGAGAATATTATAAGGTGGTATGATCACCAGATTTATATGAAGGATCCCCGTGATCCAAAACTTGAGCGCGATCTTCCGGGCTTCAGTTTCTCACCGCGGTTCTATGCCAATGACAACGAGGCCGAGGTGCTGGGAGTTCTTGCCGGAGTTGAGAAACCCGGCCTTGCAGTAAAGAAACAGCCCGGGGGCTGGACATCGGTATATTCCTCAGCCCCGATACTTCCTTCAGAACTGATCAGGAATATCATCAGGGAGTCTGGAGGACATATATACCTGAATCACAACGATGTAGTATATGCAAACAACAGTTCGGTCGGGGTTTATTCACCCGAAGGAGGAATGAGGACCATAAAACTCCCGGGCATGAAAAAGGTTACCGACAGGTTGACAGGAAAGGTGCTGGCCGATGGAGCATCTGAATTTCCCGTCACCTTTAAAAAGAATGAATCAAAGTTGTTTCTGCTTGAGGATCCTTCCGGTTTTGTGCCCGCAGATACACTTGAAAGCCTTTACAGCAATAGTGAAAGTGACCTGTCAGCAGATCCTTCCTCTCTTTTCTGGGGCGAGGCCAGGCCGGTGATACTCGACCGCAATATACTTGGTGGTCCCGAAGCTGACCTGGTTTCGGAAGCCAGGTCACGGTGGACAGATAATAATCTTTACTTTATCTTTTCAGGTCCCTTTGACTTCCAGGTTCTTAAACCCGACCCTGATACTGAAAAGGAGACTTTCAGGTTATGGCAGTGGGACGATTTTGAACTTTATATAGGAGCTGATTTTGACAGTATAAACCTGTACCGTGAGTTTGAGGTATCGCCCCAGGGCGAGTTTCTTGATCTGAACATCAACTCGAGGATCCCTATGGCCGGTCACAACGATGAACGGTTCTGGGATTCAGGCTTCAGGGTAAAATCGCGTACCGACAGGGAGAACAAGATATGGTACACTGAGATGTGCATCCCGGTCAGCTCATTCGACAAACGGATTCCGGCCGAAGGCAATGCCTACCGGGTTAATATATACCGGTTACAGGGGCCCCAGGATGACAGGGACTTTCTTGCCTGGCGTCCGACGGGTTACTGGAACCCTCATCATCCAGAGGTGTTCGGCACAATGATTTTAAGGAAAAGATAGCTACTACATTTCTTCACCTGGCGCGTAGACCTGCCATTCAATAATACCGGTCTCGTACCAGGTCATATCATCAGGCATGTAGTTCCCATCGGGCGGACCCAGTTCACCTTTTTTGAAGGTCTGCCCCTGCAGCCTGATTTTCAGCCGGACGGCTGAGGTGGTAACAGGTTCAAAATTTACCCTGTTAAACATGTCCTTTTCAACACCAAATGAATCAGTGGTACTGACAGCCGTCCACACCCCGTTCTCAAGATAAAAAAGTTCCCATGATGCAGGTGACAGGCATGCCTGACGGTCATCTTTCCAGTAAACCTCTGTTGATGCAAGCGTTGTCGGCGTGTGGAAACTGTACTGAACCCAGGCTTCGTCTCCTTCGGCAGGGCGCAGGGCAAAATAGGTAGAGGAACCATCGAAGGAACTGACCGGCTTCACCTCGTCATAAAGAACAGGAAAGCCCGCACTTCCAGAGTGTGATGAGGGGTAAAAGCGTTTAGCAATCGAAGGGACATCACCACCGGGATAATTATCTGCAAGAGTGCCTTCACCACAGGAAGAAGAGACTGTTGCCCCTGAAGCAAGTGAGGGGCCAGGTTCAATCCTTGCTTTTTCAGGTTCAGTTGTTATCCATACAGCCATCTCCCCGTCGCCGCGATGAGCCCACGCAAAATATGGAACAGCCGTAAGTGAAATCTCTGAAACGCTGATGCCATTCGAAGCCTTATCACGGGAGGCTTTACCTGCTTGTCCCGTCAGGGTTACCACTCCTCCAGCCAGGTCTGGCTGCATTGCGGGAGTCATGATAAGACCGGTATTTATCACTATGTCAGATACTGATCCGCCATTATCAATCCCCTCGGCACAATACACAAGCGGTCCGCGTTCAATAGCCACATATCCGACATCCTCCTTCACCTTCGGGTTTGCTGCCACAAGCCGTGATTCAACCGGGAACAATAGCTCAACCACGTCTCCATCTCTCCATTCACGGTTTATACTGATGTATCCGTTTACATGTCGGGCATTTACTTCCTCCCCATTGACAAGCACGATGGACTCACCCTTTAGCTTTGACATATAGTGATACAGGTCACCGGGCATGGGACTGTCGCCGGTCCATCCCGGGATTCTTGGCATCAGTGTGAAGCGGGTTGGAGAATCCGGACTTATTGTCAGCTTCACGGTACCTTCCCATGGCAACCCTGATTCCTGGGTCACTGTAATCATGTTGCCATTGATTTTTGTATCCAGTTTGCTGCTAATATAGAGATTCACATAAAAATCAGAGCCTGATGTGGCATAGATATATTTGCCAAGTGATGCAAAAAGGCGCGCCACATTGGGAGGGCAGCAGTTGGGGCCAAACCACTCATGTCTTTCCACCCCGCCGAAGCTCCGGAGTGGGTTCTGGTAGAAGAACTTTGAGCCGTCAAGAGAAACACCGGGTAAAATGCCATTATAGAGAAGTCTTTCCATCATGTCGGCATATTTTGCATCACGATGAAGACTGAACATGTTGAAATTCCAGAAAAAGCTTCCAATTGAAGCACAGGTTTCATTCCAGCAACTCAGGTTGGGAAGTTCATAAGCCTCTCCAAAATCCTCATGGTCACGATAGGTCCCGACATGGCCTGTAAGGAAGGTTTTGGTATAGGTTGCATCTTCCCAGAGCCGGTCAGAGGCCTCGATATAATCAGTGTTATGGGTCAAAGCGGCGAGTTCGGCAAGTGGTGTGTACAGGTAAGTTCCCCGCACTGCATGGCCGACCACTTCAGGTTGGTCAATCACAGGCAAATGATCCTGGGCATACTCCCCATAAAGCTCTCGCCCGTTATTTGAATGACCGCGTTCATCAAGAAAGAACCTTGCCATATCCAGGTATTTTTGGTCACCCGTAAAATGGTACAGCTTCAGCAGGCCTATCTTGACCTCCTCATGCTGAGAAATATCACGACGTTTATCAGGACCGAAATTTTCACAGATATCATCAGCCAGTATAATAGCAGCGTCAAGGATCTTCCTGTCGCCTGTAGCCTGGAAGTATGGTATGGCTGCCTCCATGGTATGGCCGCCGAAATACATCTCACCGTTCAGAAGATCCTTCCATTTGCGGGGATGGCCATCCGGCAGGACATATGCCAGCAACCTCTCTATCCCCCTGTCGGCCAGCTGCCTGAGGAGGGTATCATCCTCAGTGAGAAGGATGTATCCGGCAGCTTCAATTACCTTGGGATCAGGGAAATGGCCTTCAGCTTCCCATGTCTCGAACATCTTTATCACTGATACCCTGTGGTTGTTATCGATTCGTTGGTTCCAGAACTGATCTGTTATGGCAACTGAGGTAATATCGGGTTGATTTACAGGTGAATAAATCTCATCTCCCGGTCTTTTGCCGGTGCATGCGGCCAAGAGGGCTGTGATGGTCAATGCAATAAATAATCTTCTTTTCATGGTTAAAATGGTTGAGAATACTAAAGTAATTTAAAATTCAGGATTCCGGAATACTTGTTTATAGGGTGACTGAGAGAGTGTGCCAAATCCGCCGGAAATTAAATTTAGCCGGCAGATGCGTCTACGGTTGGCATTCAGATTTCCCGGTCTGATATCCAAGAATAAAAGCCCTGAAATTAATTAGAATAAGGCAAAAGAACCAGTAGCTTCTTCATTTATTGGTTGAATTATATATCCAACTTGCTTTTCAGTAGTGATATAAGTAGTTTTAACCAATGTTGTAAATTTTTGTCATGTACTTAGTTACCTTTGCATTAAACCGGATTTCATGAACATACGTGCACTCTTTACTATTTCATTGATGGTGGCGCCCATGCTTCTTTTGTCCCAGAACCTTACTGATGCTGCCGGCAAAAAACAGGGCCCGTGGGTCAAAAAATACCCTGACGGCAAAATCATGTACGAAGGGACCTTCAGGGATGACAAACCGGTCGGACTTTTCAAAAGATATACCGAAGAAGGTGTGCTTCTTTCGGAACTGACCTACGCTACAGGGAAGGATGAGGCTTCAGCTGTCTTTTACTACGGAGATGGCACCAAAGCTGCCGAAGGTAAATATGTCGCCCGGAACAAGGAAGGACTCTGGAAGTTCTGGTCGGCCAGTCAGCCACACTACCTGATCTCAGAGGAATCATATTATAATGACATAAGGCATGGCCTTTCGGTTAAATACTACCCTGACAGCACACTAGCAGAAAAGGTGGCATGGGATATGGGCAACCGCACCGGAGAATGGCTGCAGTACCACCCTGACGGAACGGTATGCCTGAGAGCAGAATATATAGCCGGCAAGCTGGAAGGCCCCTTCTCATATTATCATCCCAACGGCAATCTCCACTATGAAGGCAACTACAGCGGGAACCACCGGACAGGAGACTGGATGATATTCAATGAGGATGGCTCACTGAAGCAGATAATAAACTATAAGGATGGAGTAGCATCCAATCCGAAACTGGCTGAAGAGGAGACACGGTTCCTCGACGAACTTGAAAAAAACAAAGATAAAATCAAGGTTAGGGACATTACAGGAACAGTTATCAAATGAAACCCGCATCGTTCACCCTGACGGCTATTCTGCTGCTCCTTGCCGGCAGTCTGCAGGCGTATGCACAGGTATCGCAGGATGATAATGCACTGTGGTTCTACAGGATCTGGCTTAATGATAAGGGTTCACACGCTGCTTACCACTCCCCTGATGAACTCCTCTCCCCCGCTGCCATTACCAGGAGGGAAAAGTATGACATTCCGTTGGCTGACAATGACATCCCGGTAAACAGCCAGTATCTTTCCATACTCACGCAATCGGGCCTGACGCTTCGATCTGCATCACGGTGGATGAACACAGCCCTCTTCTCCTCAAATACTCCTGTGAGTCTGGAAGAGCTGGAAGGCTACTCTTTCATTGACAGCATTCAGCCCGTGAGAAGTCCTTCAGATCCTGTAAAGAAGAGCCGAAGCAAATTTGGCGTCACCCGGCCCATGGACCAACCCATGGCATTTGATCCCAGGATACCACTTAACGCTGTTATGCTTCACCAGTCGGGATTGACCGGCCGCAATGTGACCATAGCGGTACTCGATGCCGGGTTTGAGGGTGCCAACTTCATTGAATCGCTCGAACACCTGAGACAGAGAGGAGGAATAAAAGCAACCCGCAACTTCGTTGACGGCACAGACGACGTATATGACTATCATACCCACGGAACCTCTGTACTTTCAATCCTCGCCGGCGCATTGCCCGGCATAATCAACGGCACTGCCCCGGATGCCGACTACCTTCTGCTGCGAACTGAGGATGACTTTTCGGAGTATCCTGTGGAAGAGGATTACTGGGTTGCTGCCGCAGAATATGCTGACAGCGCCGGAGCAGATATTATAACATCATCGCTCGGATACTCAACCTTTGACGATCCGTCGTTAAACTACTCCTTCAGCGACCTTGACGGCAACAGTGCGTTCATAACACGGGCGGCAGACATAGCTACTTCAAAAGGCATCCTGGTGGTTAACAGTGCCGGCAATGAGCGTAACAAGGAGTGGGTACGCATACTGGCTCCTTCCGACGGCGACAGTGTACTGTGTGTTGGAGCGGTGAGGTATGACCTTACAATCTCTGACTTCTCATCGGCAGGCTACTCATCTGACGGCCAGGTCAAACCTGATGTGGTTGCGCCTGGAGTGGCCGTTCCCGTACAGTATGAACCGGGATACTGGCACGCCGGCAGCGGCACATCCTTCTCATGTCCGGTAATCAGCGGCCTCTGTGGCTCACTGATGCAGGCCGTGCCGGAAGCATCGCCCAAAGAGGTCATCGATGCCATACAGCGCAGCAGCGACAGGTACAGTCAACCCGACTCCCTCTATGGCTACGGTCTCCCGGACCTGGTCCAGGCACTGCAACTCCTCGAGGAGAAGTATACCTGGCTGCCGACGACGATGATGACAGCCGGACCAAATCCTTTCACTGACGAGATAAGGATTTGGTTTCATGAACCCCCCGGCCGGCTGAATGTGAAAGTTACAGGTCTCAATGGCATGACGATGATGGAAAGAGACTATCCGGTATACGTGGCCATGTCATTCAGGCTTGATGGCCTTGGTCACCTGTCACAGGGCATCTGCTTTGTAAAGGTGACCACATCCGCCGGAGAGAAAACTTTTAAATTGATAAGGGTAAGCAGATGACAAGGGAAGGACAGATAACGCTTACAGAACTGCTGGGCCTGGTACGCGACAAGATCTACGAAGCCCTGCCGGGATCATACTGGGTGGTTGCCGAGATAGCAGAGATGAAGGTACACACCGCCGGCCACTGTTACCTTGAGGTCACAGGCACAGAGACTCCGGGAGGAAAGGTGACCGCCAGGGCCAGGGCAACAATCTGGGCTTCGAAATTCCGATCACTCAACATATACTTCACTGCCAGTACCGGGATACCTCTCAGGGCCGGCATTACAATACTCTTCCGGGCTACGGTTGAATATCACGAGCTGTATGGCCTCAGCCTGAATATTACCGAAATCGACCCGGCTTACACCGCCGGCGATATGGCCCTTCGCCGCGAGGCGATAATCAGAAGGCTGACAGCAGAGGGAGTGCTTACCATGAACTCCGGCCTTACCCTCACCTCCTATCCCAGGAACATTGCGGTGGTCTCCTCTTCAAAAGCAGCCGGGTACCAGGACTTCATCAATCACCTGGTGAACAACCAGTACGGATATGTCTTCAAGCCGACACTCTTCGAGGCAGTGATGCAGGGAGAGACGACGGCGGCATCGGTCATTGAAGCGCTGGACAGGATCTCCGAGATGATCAATGAGTATGATGTAGTGGTGATTATCCGGGGCGGAGGCTCCACCACAGACCTCAGCTGGTTTGACAGCTATGAGATAGCCTTCCATGTGACCCAGTTCCCGGTGCCGGTGCTTACAGGCATAGGTCATGAAAAGGACCAGTCTGTCACTGACATGGTGGCATGGAAGGCGCTGAAAACACCCACAGCCGTTGCAGGCTTCATAGTGGAGAGAACAATGGAGTGCGAAAACAATATCATCAGCATGGCGGAATCGCTGGTGTCTGCCGTTGAAGGAGCCATGGAGGCAGCAGAGGAACGGCTCTCCTCAATGCAGAACCGTATCACTGCAACCGCAAGGCTGGTAGTAAGGGTAAAAGAGGAAAAGCTGGTAAATCATGCCGGGAGACTCGAGCGAGCTTCGGCCAACATGCTGAAGAAGGCAAAAGAGGCTACAGACAGGATGGAAGATGCACTTCGACACCTCAATCCGGCAGAGGTACTACGCAGAGGCTTCACCCTGACCTCAAGAAACGGCACCATCATTCAGTCAGCCACTGAGCTGAAGCCGGGAGATACCATTAAGACCCATTTTTCAGAGGGAACAGCAGAAAGCATGGTAGAAAAGATCAACAAAAAGAATTGAATATGGCAAAGAAAGAGATCGGATTCAAAGAAGCCCTCAGGGGTATAGAAGAGATACTCAGGAATATTGAGGAAGGTGAAACGGACATAGATAAGCTTTCCGGTGATGTTAAAAAAGCTGCTGAACTGATTAAGATCTGCCGCCAGCGTCTTCGTGAAACCGGCGAAAAAATAGACGGAATAATGGAGGATCTGAAATAATCTTCCTGATTACGCACCTGAATAGTTTGAGGCTACTGAAACGGAAAGGCCAAAAACCGAGGAAGGTTGCCTCCTTCGAAACAACCTTCAACTCGAAACCCTAACCTAAATTCCAGAAAACTAACTCTTCTGTTAGAAAACTACCTTCAATAATATAACGCTCAAGTTACAAAATTGTTTCGCGAAAGCATAAAAAATGCTTAATATTTATCAACAATTCAGTTTTTTTCTATTCCAAATATATCCTTGAAGGCTTTTTCGAAGACGTCCTTAGGCAAAGCCCCCATCGCCATCTGTGGCTGACCTTCCATTGGAACAAACAG
>JAAZAP010000018.1 GCA_012514255.1 Bacteroidales bacterium
ATGATTTTTAAAGCATAATTACCAAACCCTAATCAACTTGTCTATGACAAAATCAATTAATGCATTCAGAAGAAATCCCGGCCACGGGAACAGTGGCCTGAGGATTTTGCTGATCCTTGTCATGATGGCATCAACGCTGACCCTTTTTTCACAGAACATCACGGTGAGAGGAACAGTGACCGATGCCGAGACGGGAGAAGCAATGATTGGCCTGAACGTGGTTGTCAAGGGTACAACCCGTGGTGTGGCTACAGACCTAAATGGCAATTTCACGGTGACTGATTGTCCGCCTGATGCCACCCTGGTATTCTCGTTTGTGGGATATGATCCGGTTGAGGTGCCTGTTCGCGGGCGGACCTTGATTGATGTTACCATCTCACCGTCAAGTGAGCTTGTAGAGGATGTGGTTGTGATCGGTTACGGAACCGTAAGGAAAAGAGATGTGACCGGTTCGGTTGCTTCAGTGCAGGGTGAGGATCTTGCACGTGTGCCTGTTTCCACGGCAGCTGAAGCTCTTACCGGCAAGCTGGCCGGTGTTCACATCGTAACCACTGAAGGGTCACCCGACGCAGAGATAAATATCCGTGTGCGCGGTGGCGGCTCAATCACCCAGAGCAATTCACCGCTCTTCATCGTTGACGGTTTTCCTGTCAATAACATTACTGACATCCCGCCATCAACGATACAATCAATTGATGTACTTAAGGATGCCTCTTCAACAGCCATCTACGGGGCCCGCGGCGCCAATGGCGTTATCATAATCACCACAAAAAGCGGTGAGGAAGGCAAGCCGAGGGTTAATTACAATGCTTACTACGGCTTCAAGAAAGTGGGCAGTCACCTCAACTCAATAACTGTTGAGGATTACATGAAATGGCAGTATGAATATGCCCTGCTCGCCGACGATATCGAGAATTACGAGCGCTATTTCGGCAATTACCAGGATATTGATCTCTATGCCGGGCAGCCTACAACTAACTGGTTTGACCAGGTCTTCGGGCACATCGGCAAGGTATTCAATCATGACCTGAACGTTACCGGCGGAAGTGATAAATTCAGGTATTCGGCAACTTATGCAGGCATAAGAAGTGATGAGATCATGCTCTCCTCGGAATACAAGCGTGACAACCTGTCATTGAAACTTGATCATAAGGCAGGAGAAAGGGTGGAGCTCTCATTCTCAGTCCGCTATTCCGATCTGAAGATCTTCGGTGCCGGAGCCACTGACCAGGGAGGGGCAACGCCCAATGATGCAAGGGTGAAGCAGACAATGCTTTTCGTGCCCATACCCTTTAACTCTGTAGGAGACTTTGATGACACAGACCTGGCCGCCAGCATGGTCAATCCGCTTGACAACGTCAGGGACAACGACCGTCAGCAGCTCAGGAAGAGGTTCAACCTTGGTGGTAGCTTCGCATGGGAGATTTTTGACGGACTCGTCTTTCGCAGTGAGGCAGGTCTTGACAACTATGTCAATAATGATGAACGGTTCTACGGTCTTACCACTTATTATGTCAGGAACACACCCACGGCCGATTACCAGAATATGCCTGCCCTGGAAGCCTATGAAAGAAAGGGCAACGGCATAAGGAGCACCAACACCCTTAACTATGACTTTGCAAACATCTTCGGCGCCTCGGGCCATTCGCTCAAGCTGCTTGCCGGTCAGGAGGTGCTTGTGACAAAGACGAACACCATGTTCAACCAGGTATGGGGATTCCCTGACTTCTTCACAGGTGAGGATGCCTACAAGCTGGTCAGCCAGGGTTACTCCAACAGCTACACGAATACATACAATCCTGATGACAAGCTGCTCTCATTCTTTGGAAGGGTAATGTATGACTACAAGGGGAGATATCTGTTATCAGCAACCTACAGGGCTGACGGCTCAAGCAAGTTCTCTGCCGTCAACCGCTGGGGTTACTTCCCGTCAGCCGCCATTGCATGGAGGATCTCGGAGGAGGAATTCATGAAGGGCATTTCCAACACGCTGAACAACCTCAAGATCAGGTTCAGCTATGGTACGGCAGGGAATAACAACATACCGTCAAACCAGATTGCACAGATTTTTGCAGCAGGAACCACCTCATGGATCAACGGCTTCTCATCATTCTGGGCTCCCTCAACAACCATGGCCAATCCGGACCTCAAGTGGGAGACGACATTTACCCGCAACCTGGGTCTCGACTTCGGGTTTTTCAGGAACCGCATAAGCGGCAGCGTGGAACTTTATCGCAACAACACCAAAGATCTGCTGATAGAATTCCCCGTATCCGGTACGGGATACAACACACAGTACAGGAACATGGGAGAAACAGAGAACAAGGGTCTGGAGGTTGAACTGAACATGGTGGCACTCAATGCCAAAGATTACGGGCTTAGCTTTGGGTTCAACATAGGATTCAACAAAAACAAGATACTTTCTCTCGGGGTGATGAATGACTTCGGCCAGAACACCAGCTGGGCATCAACCGAGATAGGTAATGACTACTGGATCGCCCTGAACGGATCAGTGGGTGAGATGTACGGTTATATAAATGACGGCCGCTATGAGGTCTCAGACTTCTCGGGGTACGATGCTGAAGCAGATGAATGGATACTCAATGAGGGTGTTGTTGACAATTCAAATGTAATAGGAACCGTGCGCCCCGGCAGTCTCAAGCTGAGGGATCTCACCGGCGACGGGCTGGTGACAGTTGCTGATGGTACGGTGATTGGCAATGCCAACCCGATCCATACCGGAGGCTTTACTGTTGAAGGGTACTTCTTTGGGTTTGATCTCTCCGCATTGTTCAACTGGAGCTATGGCAATGATATCTACAATGCCAACAAGATTGAATATACAACATCAAGGTATGCATTCCGCAACCTGATTAACGTAATGGCAGAGGGTAACAGGTGGACCAACCTTGATGCGGCCACGGGTACCCTGGTCAATGATCCAGCCACACTTGCTTCTATGAATGCGAACACAACCATGTGGTCACCTTTCATGAGCAGGCATGTGTTCAGTGACTGGGCTGTGGAAGACGGTTCTTTCCTCAGGCTCAATACCCTTACCCTGGGGTACTCGCTACCCGAACTGGTTACTTCAAGGCTTAATATTCAGCGGCTGAGATTCTATGTCTCCGGTTACAATGTCTTCGTGCTGACGAACTATCCGGGCTTTGACCCGGAAGTCTCTTCCAGGAGGAACACTGTTCTTACCCCGGGGCTTGACTATTCGGCCTATCCGAAGAGCAGACAGTTGCTGTTTGGTGTGAATCTTACATTTTAATCTGATTAAAA
>JAAZAP010000145.1 GCA_012514255.1 Bacteroidales bacterium
ATGCTGATACTATTTTGTTACATTTGGAGAAGTTTTTCCCCGGAGTACGGTATAAAGATAGCAAGAAGATCTCTCCCCATGGCGGTGACACTCACCGATTATGACCTTCCCGATGCCTTCCTGTTCAGTGAGGGTGCCACGGGGATTCTGGTCTGGCAGCCGCAGGAGACGGTCATTGTGCTGGGACAGTCAAACAGTATTGAATCCAGTCTGTGCATGGAAGCAGTTGCAGCCGACAAGCTGCGTGTTACCAGGAGGCCGTCCGGTGGCGAAACAGTGATACTGACCCCGGCCACAGTCGCTTTTACCGTTGCAAAACACTTCCCGGCTATGATCAGGTTCAGGGAATTTTTCAGCATGGTCAACAGTGTTGTCATTGAAGGACTGTCGGGTATGGGTGTGAGCGACCTGGGCTCCAGGGGAATCTCTGACATTACAATCGGCAACCGTAAAATCCTGGGATCATCAATGCGGAAGGTGAGTGATAAACTGGTGTATCATGCTGTACTGAACCTGGCTGAGGATCCTGCCCTGTTCACCAGGTACCTGCGTCATCCGGGCCGTGAGCCCGGCTACCGTGCCGGAAGAAGTCACCACGAATTTGTAACCTCACTTGCAGGAGAGGGATACCTCTTCAACCACGACGAGGTGATGTCAATGCTCAACAAACGGCTGGGAGGGCTCATGGTTCTCAGGTCTGCTGTCCGATCACATTGACCTCCCTTTCCAGTGTTATCCCGAACATGGCATGTACCGATTCTTTTACCTGTTCCGAAAACTCAAGGATCTCTTTTCCTGTCGCATTGCCATAATTAACAAGTATCAGTGACTGTCTGTCATAGCATCCTGTGTCATTAATCCTGGATCCCTTCCATCCTGCCTGTTCTATCAACCAGCCTGCTGATATCTTGTAAAGATCTCCCTGCCTGTGAAATCTTATCAGCGGGTGTGACCTGAAAAGCCGCTGAAACTCAGCTTCACTGACAAAAGGATTCTTGAAAAAACTGCCTGCATTGCCCAGGGTAGCCGGATCAGGTAACTTCGCTCTCCTGATTGATGCAATAACAGCCGAGATATCCCTTACACAGGGATCAGTTATGTTCCTCTTTGCCATCTCTTCCCTGATGCCTCCATAATCAAGCCGTGGCCAGGGTTTCTTTGACAGCCTGAGATGTACCGAACAGATAACAACCTTATTCTTAAGCTTTCTCTTGAATACACTGTCCCTGTAACTGAACTCGCACTCACTATTATCAAATACCAACCATTCCCTCTTTCTCAGTTGAAAGGCTTTTACCCTGAGAATTACATCGGCTGCCTCTGCACCATATGCACCTATGTTCTGCACCGGAGCTGCGCCGGCTGTACCCGGTATAAGAGAAAGGTTCTCAATTCCCCACCAGTTTCTGGTAACAGCATAATCAACAAGGTCATTCCATAGAACACCCGATCCCACCTCAATATCCACTGATGATTCGTCCTCCTTAATTATACTAACTCCATCTATCTCATTTTTAATCACAACTCCTTCAAAAGGACCTGTGAAAAGAATATTGCTTCCCTGACCCAGCAGCAGAAGTTTATTCATGTTGTCCGACATCTTGCTGAATCCGGGGAAATCGAGTAGTTCGGTCAGATCATCCGGTCTCTTCAGATGAAACAGATGAGAAGCAACTACATTAACACCGAACGTATTGTATGGCAAGAGGCTGATATTTTTCCGGTAACAGATCATACTGACAATATTAGAGAAAAATTTCCTGTCAAAAGATATCTTTATAGTTTTGTGCATGGATAAATTCACTGAAAATCTGAAAAATGAAATCATTCGAAGTGACAGGAGGTTGTAAGCTTAGCGGGGAGATCACACCGCAGGGAGCAAAAAATGAGGCCCTGCAGGTTTTGAGTGCAGTGATGCTTACTGATGAAGAGATAATTATCTCCAACATACCGGATATCGTTGACGTCAGGCTCATGATTGAGATGCTGGCCGACCTGGGAGTGAAAGTGAAGCGTATCACTGCCGACAGTTATAGTTTCAGAGCAATCGACGTGACGGCAGACAGGATGTATGATCCCGGTTTTCTGAAAAAGGCATCCGATCTCAGGGGATCGGTCATGTTAGCCGGGCCGCTGCTGGCGAGGCATAAGAGGTCAGTGATACCAAGACCCGGTGGTGACAAGATTGGAAGAAGAAGGATGGACACACATATAACCGGTTTCCAGAAGCTGGGTGCGACTGTTGAATATGACTGTGAACCGGGATGCTTCAGGTTAACCGCAAAGTCACTCAAAGGAACATATATCCTCCTTGATGAGCCTTCAGTCACGGGAACAGCCAATATGATCATGGCCGCAGTGAAGGCAGAGGGTATAACTACTATCTACAACGCTGCCTGTGAGCCCTATATCCAGCAACTATGCATAATGCTGAACAATATGGGAGCCAGTATAAGCGGCATAGGTTCAAATCTTTTGACTATCAGCGGAGTGGATGAATTGCACGGTTGCCGGCACCGTATCCTTCCTGATATGATCGAGACAGGTTCATTCCTGGGTCTGGCTGCTATAACCGGATCATCACTGCGTATTAAAAATGCCGGTATACCGCATCTGGGAATCATACCTGAAAGATTCAGGCAACTGGGGATCAGGTTTCATTTCGAAGGTGATGATATCATTGTGCCTGAGCAGGACACCTATGAGATACAGAATAACATAGACGGCTCCATACTGACCATTTATGATCATCCATGGCCCGGGTTAACGCCTGATCTTATCAGTATACTTCTGGTGGTTGCAGTTCAGGCCAGGGGCAGTGTTCTCATTCACCAGAAGATGTTTGAAAGCCGACTCTATTTTGTAGATAAACTCATTGATATGGGTGCGAGGATCGTTCTGTGTGATCCGCACCGTGCCACTGTAATAGGTCTTGAGCGGCGACAGCAACTGAGAGGTATCACCATGTCGAGTCCGGATATAAGGGCGGGGATGGCTCTGCTCATTGCCGCCCTCAGCGCCGATGGCAAAAGTCTGATCCATAATATTGAACAGATAGACAGGGGCTACCAGGAGCTCGAAATCAGACTTAACAGCCTTGGCGCCCGGATAAGAAGGATAGATTTCTGATCTGCGTACGCTGTTACTGGCACATATGCTTCAGGTAGTCCACCAATCCCTCGTAAATTTTAACTGCCATCTGCTGCCGGAACTCCGGATCAGCAAGCTTCTCCTCATCTTCGGCATGGGTCATGAAGGCCTGCTCAACGAGGACTGCCGGAAGCTGCGAAGCGCGGGTGAAAGTGTAGTTGAATGCTCCCACCACGCCAAACTCCTCAAGTCCTGTCTCCAGAAGTCTGTCATAGATGGTCTGCGCCAGCGGCGCCCAGAAGGGACTGTGCCAGTAGGTGCTTGTCCCTGCCACCAAAAGGTATCCCCTGCCGCTGCTATTCAGTATCACTCCCGGACCGAGCTCTGACCTTATCGGTCCGTCCAGCCGGGGCGCACCGAGATTGTAAACCAGCCTTGCCTCCTGTCCGCGGGAGCCACTGAAGCTCACCCCTGTTCAGGGTGATTTTCCTACCCGCGCGGTCCGCTACAAAGAGAGCGGTCAGATCAAGTTCAACAGGCTGACCCTTTGCCCCGTGAACTTCCCTGGCACGAGGCCGGGATACCTCAGTGGCAGTCTGTATTGTTTTGCCCGTGGTACTGCATCCTGCAACCACGGCAACTGAAGCCATTAAAATTATAAGGTTCTTTTCATCTGTAAAGCAGGTATTTCTGTCTTATATCCATGAACTCCTTCACATCATCCTGGCAGGCTTTAATCACCTCCTCCACCGTAACCCCGGGCTCATTCAACTGCCTTATCAGCGCCGGCGGGTTCCATACCAGTGAATCGGGACTGGTTTTCCTGTATGCATCAATTATATGGAGCGAGGCTTCCACAGACCTGTAGGTGGACGGGTTGGTGAGAATTATCTCCACTCCGCCGCACATCTGGTTCCAGGGCTTGCCACTGCGGTTATATCCCGCTCCTGCTGAGCGGGGGATAAAGTAGAGAGGACGGAAGTATGCACCCCTGACACCTCGTGAGTTGAGGTCGGCTGCCGCCTTTTCGGCATTGACCCATGGTGCGCCGGTAACGATAAAGGGTTTGGTCATGCCTCTTCCCTCCGACATGTTGGTCCTCTCAAAGAGGCACTGACCCGGATAAACGACGGTAGTCTCCCAGTTGTCGATATTCGGAGAGGGCATCACCCACTGGAGGCCTGTCTCATTCCACATCATGCTCCTGCGCCATCCCTTCATCTTTATTACTGTCAGGTCAGCGCCATAACCCTCATCTTCGTTCCACATTGTTGCCAGCTCACCGTGAGTCATCCCGTGTCTCAGAGGCAGACGGTGACGGTAGATGCTTATGGTGTCATGCATCGGTCCCTCCACCACGCGTCCTCCCAGCGGATTGGGTCTGTCAAGGACGATAAAGGGGATGCCTTCCTTTGCGCATGCTTCCATGGCATGAGACATTGAGAACTTGAATGTGTACCAAGCCGATCCCACTCCCTGTATGTCGAAGAGCATCACGTCGATGCTGTCAAGCCATTCGCGCTTTGGCGCCCAGGAGTCGCCATAAAGGCTGTATACCGGTATGCCGGTGACAGGGTCTTTCTCACCGTTGTCAAAGATGCGCCCGTGCTGTGCTCCCCTCACACCATGCTCGGCGCCGAAGAGTGCCACCAGGTTAACGCCCGGCGTTGTGGCCAGGATATCAATGGTACTTCGCATATCTGTGCCCACCGCTGATGGATTGGTGATCAGGCCTACTCTCCTGCCCCTGATAAGGTCAAGGTTGTCATCAACCAGCACGTTCACTCCCGGTGTCACAGCAGGTACCGGTAGAGGAGGTCTCTTAATGCCGTCATAGAACTCAGCCAGCACCGGTTCAAGGGCCGGGGCATCGGCAAAGGCAAACCCGGTAACAGCCATCTTCCTGATGACACTTTCATTCCCGAAGCGGTCAACAGCTGACACTGCAATGCTGTCAAGCTTAAGGAAAGCCTGGTCAGCACTCCTGACATTCCCGCGCCTGGTACGCCCCAGGAAAGCGCGGTTAACAGTGAAGGCAGGTATTGCATCGGTGGTCACACCACTGCCGTGGATATTCTGGTTCCACTGTGATCCGTACCTGTAATAGACCACTGTCCGCCCCACATCGGCCGGATCAGGATGGGTCCAGGAGAGATGCAGATTTCCGTTCTCAGCCTTCATTGTAATAACCGGGGGTGCCGGCGCCTTTGTGTCGAGCCATGGCATGGGCGGCACCAGGGCAGGTCTGCGGTAAGGGCCGTCAGCGACAGCCTTCACCAGCTCCGGAGAGTTGACCAAGGGTCCTATGCTCCAGTGTATGACACCGGGACTCTCAGGCAGAAGGCCCCGCGTGACCATGATCTGGTTCACTGTCTCATCGGCGGCCCGGGATGTGGGTGAGAGCCCGATGCTGATACCCGGCCATAGATGACGCCCCTTCAGGTTCTCATCCTTCCACCAGCCCAGCAGCACCGGGAAGCTCTGGGCAATCTGGTTGATGGGCCAGTAGAGCTGCGGAGAGTAATAGTCTATCCACCCCTTGTTCAGCCAGAGCTTCGCGTCTGCATAAAGAGTCTCGTGCTGGTTGAATCCGCCTCCTATGGCAGGAGGATTATAGGGTTGCCATATTCCAAACGGGCTGAGTCCGAACTTGACCCAGGGTTTCTCAGCCTTGATGCCTTTATAGAGTCTTTCAATAAAGATGTTGACAGCCTCCCTGCGCCAGTCGGAGCGCGAAAGCCTTCCTCCCGAAGCCTGGTAGGCCTGCCAGCTGCTGTCATCAGGAAAATCCTTGAAGTTGTTGTAGTCGGGATAAGGATAGAAATAGTCATCAAAATGGATCCCGTCAAGGTCATACCTTCGCACCAGGTCCATCACCACGTTGTATGAGTGATCCTGCGTGCCCTCAAGGGCGGGGTCCATCCACCAGTAGTTCTCCACCTCGAGCTTCAGCACCAGGTCCGGACGTTTTCTGACTATCGACGCGTCAGTGGGCGGCCCGCCCGCTGGGTGGTTTGCACGGTAGGGATTGAGCCAGGCATGCAGCTCGATGCCCCTGGCATGCGCCTCGTCAATCCAGAACTGCAGGGGATCATAGAAAGGATCGGGTGCCAGACCCTGTTCTCCGGTAAGATAGTATGACCACGGCTCCAGGTCACTCCGGTACATAGCATCACAGTGCGGCCGCACCTGAAAGATGACGGCGTTGAAGTTGTTCTTATGGAGCAGATCAAGAAGCACTATGGCTTCACTCTTCTGTTCATCAACGGAGAGGCCCGGTTTACTGGGCCAGTTGATGTTGGCTACGGTAGCAACCCAGGCGGCGCGGAACTCGCGCTCGGCGCCCGGGGTACGACCCGACGGGTCACACATTAAGGATTTCCTGGAGGTTGCACATCCTGCAATGGCAACAGCCATCAGGAGTGAAAAAATACGGATAAGGGGGGTTCCTGCCATATGGATATCATTTTAATGGTGGACTGTTACAAATTTAAGAAACCTCTCAGGCTGGGGTCAGGCCAGATGAAAATTACATGAGGTTATACAACATATATCATACAAATTCAGTCGGCAGTCGGCTGTCAGCAGTCAGCAGTCTGAGACAACGACGAAGGAGCGGACTCATTCCCGCACTCGCAGTGTCAGGACAACACTCTGTGCTCCTGCTGCCGACTGGTACTGCTGACTCAGCTTATACAAGCGTCACCTCTATGCCTTTCTCGCGGATTATCTGAATGATATTGCCAGGTGCATTCCGGTCAGTAATAATGTGGTGCACCTTGGAAAGGTTGCAGATCTTACCGAATCCCCTTTTCCCAAATTTGGTGGAGTCAGCCAGCACTATCACCTCCTGGGCGGCATTGATCATGTACTGGTTGAGGTGGGCCTCCGCTATGTTGCTTGTCGTCAGTCCCTCATCCAGATCCAGACCGTCAATGCCCAGGAACAGCTTGCTGCAGATCATCTCTGTCAGCAGTGACTCGGCATACGGTCCTATCACTGAAGCTGAGCTCTTGCGAAGCGATCCCCCAAGCTGAATGATGTCAACATTCGGTTTGTAGCTGAGGATAAGTGAGACCTTTACTGAGGGAGTGATGACGGTAATGGGATCAGTGATGGTGATATGCTGTGCAAAGATCAGGACAGTGGTGCCGGAAGCAATGATGATCCTGTCATTCTTTTCCAGCAACCCGTTGGCAGCTTCAGCTATCCTCCTCTTTTCATTCACCTGCACCTTTTCCTTCTCGTCAATATGCCTGTCAATGGTCAGGGAACTGACCGGACCGGCACTGCCATGCGACCGGATGAGCAGCCTGCGATCCTCAAGATCTTTCAAATCCTTTCGAACCGTAACTTCAGAAACTCCCAACCGTAAGCTGAGGTCATGCACTCTCACATAACCCTCCTTTTCAAGTTCAGCCAGTATTATCTTGTGGCGCTGAGCAATGTTTCTCATTAGTATTTACCGTACTCCGGTTTTATTGGTCACCCCGTAAAGGTAAAAACAAAAGTAAAAATAAACAACAAAAATAAAATCTTGAGAAAATAAAAATATTACGAATAGTTATTTTTTCTTTCCTTTTTGTTTTGATTTATTAAATCCTTCTCATAATTTTACACTGTTTTCTGACATTAATCATAATTAAGCCATAATAACATTGAATAGAGAAGATTTTCTAAAGGATTTGAAAGACTCCAGGAAGCAATGGGATTTCATAATCATAGGAGGAGGAGCCACCGGTCTGGGTATTGCCGTTGATGCTGTGACCAGGGGTTACAGCACGCTCCTGCTTGAGCAGTCTGACTTTGCAAAGGCCACCTCGGCCCGCAGTACAAAACTTGTTCACGGTGGGGTGCGTTATCTTCAGAAGGGCGACGTAGCACTGGTGAGGGAGGCGCTTCGTGAAAGGGGGTACCTCCTGAGGAACGCCCCCCACCTGGTTAAGAACCAGCGTTTCATAATAGGCAACTATAAATGGTGGGAAAAACCCTTCTATTCCATCGGACTTACCTTTTATGACCTCCTGTCAGGCGGCATGAGCCTGGGGCGGTCGCTCCCGATGAGCCGCAGCAGGGTGATCAATTCAATACCGCAGATAGTCAGGCAGGGTCTCAAAGGAGGAGTTGTCTATCACGACGGTCAGTTTGATGATTCACGCCTGGCCATCAACCTGATGCAGACAGCCATTGAAAAGGGTGCAACGGCAGTTAACTATGTCAAGGTCACACAGCTACTCAAGAGCTCTGATGGCAAGGTGTCAGGCGTTGTGGCACGTGATGAGATTGAAGGCACGCACTTCACTGCCAACGGCAGTTGTATCATCAATGCCACCGGCATCTTCGTGGATGAGATAATAAGGATGGACAATCCTGATGAGAGACCACTTGTCAGGCCCAGCCAGGGGGTCCACCTCGTTGTTGACAAAAGCTTCCTTGGCGGTGATGACGCCATCATGATACCCAAAACCAGTGACGGAAGAGTGATGTTCGGCGTACCATGGCACAACCGGGTCATACTGGGCACTACTGACGTACCTGTAAAGGAGTTTGTCCTTGAACCGAAAGCGCTTGATGAGGAGGTGGATTTTATTCTTGAGACCGCCGGAAGATACCTGGAGAAGAAGCCACAGCGCAGCGACGTGCTTTGCGTCTTTGCCGGCCTGAGGCCGCTGGCCGCACCAAAGCACGGTGGTGATGATGCCAAGACAAAAGAGATATCACGCAGTCATAAGCTTGTTGTGTCACCTTCAGGGCTTGTAACCATCACGGGAGGGAAATGGACCACCTATCGCAAGATGGCCGAGGATACAGTCAATGCCGGCATTAAAGCCAGGAAACTGCCCTTCAGTGAGTGCCGTACAAAAGATCTCAGGATACACGGGTACATGAAGAATCCTGACAGGAGTGACAGGAAATACATCTATGGCAGTGACCTCAGGGAAATTGAAAGGATCCATAGTGAGAATCCCGCTTGGGCAGAAAAGCTTAATGGCGAATCAGATTTCACCGTGGGCGAGGTTATCTGGGCAGTACAGAAGGAGATGGCACGCACCGTGGATGATGTCCTCGCACGAAGGGTAAGGGTTCTTTACCTCGATGCAATGAAATCCATTGCCCTCGCTCCCAGGGTGGCAGAGATCATGGCAGCAGAGCTTGGCAAGGACAAAGAGTGGATCCGCCAACAGGTGGAGGAATACACCGAAATGGCAAAGGCATATGTAATGGCCTGATAGGGAACGTTTTAAATTAAATCAGCAATGGGGAAGAGAGATTCATTTTTTTGCAGCACGAAGGCAGGAGTGATTTCACTCCCTGCCTTCATCCTTGCCATCTTATCACTCGGTTCCTGCTCTTCAGGGAGCAGTAGTACAGAAGCGCCAAAACCCAATATCATGGTTATTCTCTCTGATGATATTGGCTACTCTGATATAGGATCATACGGCTCTGAGATCAATACGCCAAATCTTGACCGGCTGGCCGCAGGCGGCATTCGCTTCACGCACTTCTACAACACCGCCCGCTGCAGTCCCAGCCGTGCATCGCTGCTCACCGGCCTCTATCCCCACCAGGCTGCCATGGGGCACCTGGCTACCAGGCCTTTATGGGATGAGACGGGTTACCTTGACGACCTTAACAGGAATAGCGCCACCATTGCTGAGGTGCTCAGGGAGGCAGGCTATGCCACATATATGACAGGCAAGTGGCATCTCTATGGGATGAAAGCCTCCGTCCTGCCCGATGAGACTAATACTGATACGACCAACTGGCCTCTGCAGCGGGGCTTTGACCGCTTCTTCGGCCACCTGAGCGGCTCATGCAGTTACTGGGATCCTTTCACCCTCCTCAGCGGCAACAGGTATATCATTCCTGGCGAAGGCTTCTATTACACTGATGCCATCAGTGACACTGCAGTGAAGTTCATCCACGAGCATCCTGCCGGCAAACCTTTCTTCCTTTACGTTGCCTACTATGCCGCGCACTGGCCCCTCCATGCTCCGGAAGAGGAGATACAGAAGTATGACGGGGTCTATGATACCGGATGGGACTCACTGAGGGCGCATCGCTACAAGAAACAGCAGGAACTGGGGGTGATTACCCCGGCCCACCGCCTCTCTGAACGAACTGAATCAATCATTCCCTGGGAGGACGAACCAATGAAAGAATGGCAGTCGCGCCGCATGGAGACCTACGCCGCCATGATTGACATAATGGACCAGGGTATCGGCAGGATCATTGCCGCACTGGAGGAGACAGGCCAGCTTGACAACACAATAATATTATATATGCAGGACAACGGCGGTTGTGCCGAGCCGGTGCTGACCAACAGGATGGCCAAACCGCTTACTGAAGAACAGAAGCAGCTTAAGCCTTACCCCCCTGACCATATCCTCACCGTCAGGAAGCCTGAATATACGCGTGATGGACGCTTTATCAGAAGCGGCCGTGGCGTCATGGCCGGACCTGCTGACACCTGGGTGGCCTATGGTGAGGAGTGGGCCAACGCCAGCAATACACCCTTCAGGCTCTATAAGTCCTTCGTTCATGAAGGAGGCATAGCAACGCCCCTGATAGTACACTGGCCCGCGGGCCTGAAGAGGAAAGGGGCAATAGAGGACGAACCGGGACATCTTATTGATATCATGCCCACCTGCCTGGAGCTGGCAGGAGCGAATTTTCCCGGTGAGTTCAACGACACCGCTGCCACCCCTCCTGAGGGACTTAGCCTCCTGCCCCTTTTTGAGGGCAAAAGGCTTGACCGCGAGTTCCTCTTCTGGGAGCATGAAGGAAACAGGGCCATCCGCATGGGCAGATGGAAGCTGGTACAGCAACTCCCGGAACCAATGCATTTCACCGCGGAAGATGAGAACAGATGGGAGCTTTATGATCTTGAGAAAGACCCCTCGGAGACGGAAGACCTCGCAGCAAAATACCCTGAAAGAGTAAAAGAAATGGCAGCAAAATGGGAAAAAGAGGCGCTGCGACTCGGAGCAAAGCCGTGGCCATGGGATCATAACCCGAACTGAGAGGGCATGCAGGATGTAACAATTAATTAATGTTAAAGAAGCCGTACCGATAAAAAGAAAACCAATATTTGACCGGGAAAACAAAAAACAGAAACCTGACAACCGAAACATCAATGATAAATTTCCTCAAACCACCGCCTTACAAGGAGCCTCTGCCTGAAGATAAGATAGACAGAACCTACAAGCGTCTGCGCCTGCAGGTATTCATGGGAGCCTTCATAGGCTATGCCGCCTACTATCTTGTAAGGAAGAATCTGGCCCTGGCCATTCCCGGCATGATCCAGCCGGCAGAGAACGGAGGACTTGGTTACACCAAGCTTGAGCTGGGAATAGCTCTCTCAGCCATCTCAATAGCCTATGCTTTCAGCAAGTTCCTGATGGGCGCCCTCTCTGACAGGTCAGACGCAAGAAAGTTCCTGGTGATAGGGCTGGTGCTGTCATCCATATTGATGATGTCTGTAGGTCTTTTCCCATTCGCCACCAGCGCTGTATGGATCATCTTCCTCTTCATGCTGGTTATCGGGTGGCTGGCAGGAATGGGATGGCCTCCCTGCGGCCGGATAATGGTACACTGGTTCTCTCACAATGAGCGAAGTTTCAAGATGGGTATCTGGAATACATCCCACACCGTTGGAAGCGGACTCATGGGTAACCTCGCAGCGTGGGGAACGATCCTTCTCGGCGGACTCTTTATGGTTGACCTGGGCGGAGGAGTGATGGTGGAGCAGAGCTGGAGGGCCGTCTTCGTCTTCCCCAGCGCCGTGGCTCTGCTGCTGGCACTCTTCTGCTGGTGGGCACTGAAAGATACCCCGCAGTCGTGCGGCCTGCCGGCCATAGACAAATACAGGAATGACATTCCGGCACAAAAAGAGATGAGTTCTGATAAGAAAATTCCGGTAAAGGAACTCTTCACCAGGTACATCTTCAAGAACAAAATATTGTGGCTGATAGCCCTGGCTAACGTCTTTGTATACCTGATACGGTACGGCATAGGCGACTGGGCTCCCACATACTGTGAAGAGGCAGGACTGCTCACCAGCGAGCAGAGCAAGATGGCTTTCTCATTGCATAACTATGCAGGCGTGCCCGGGATGATCCTCATCGGGTGGATATCGTCAAAGGTGTTCAAGGGTCGCTGCGCCCCGGCAAACGTGATCTACATGGTGCTGGTACTCCTCAGCGTGCTGCTCTACTGGAAGGCACTGCCGGTGGCATCATTTTTCACCGATCTGCTGGGCAGCAATCCTGATACAACCAGGGTTACCGTGGTCTATTCGGCCCTCATTGCCATCGGCTTCTTCATCTACGGCCCTGTAGCGCTCATCGGCGTGCAGGCAGTGAATCTTGTGCCCAAGAATGCAGCAGGAACAGCCGCGGGCTTCGTTGGTCTCTTCGGGTACCTCATAGGTGATGCCCTTCTCTCAAAGGTGCTCATCGGGGCGGTGGCAGACAACGTAAGCCTCGGATGGAATGCAACCTTCTGGATCTTTATCGCTGCCAGCATACTGGCGGCACTCTTCTCAGCCACCACATGGAAAAAGGAAAAAGAAACATACCAGGGAAACACAAAATAGAAGTAATGAAGCGATTAACACTGACAATTCTTGCAGCAGCATTCTGCCTTACAACTTCGCTCCACGCGCAGACCTACAGGAACATCTCCGGATGGTCAGGGGAGATCAACAATAAAATAGAGGATTTCCTTAACTCAACCATCACGATGAGCATACGTAAGGTGGCGGTGTTTGACAGTGACGGCACTACCTTCGGTCAGGTGCCTCACTACCTTGCTGACGAGGCTCTCTACAGGTATGCTGACCTGGTACTGAAAGAGAGAAAAGACAAAGAGGCCAGGGAGAAGCTCAGGATACTCGATCGCATGGTAAAGGACGGCAATAATGTCGGCAAGCCATACGTGGAAGACAGGGTTCACTTCCTTGCAGGGCTCAGTCCCGAAGAGATAGAGATGATAGGTTATCAATGCTATGAGGAATCATACAGGAACAAGACCTATCCTGAGATGAAACAGCTTGTAGCCAACCTGAAGGAATACGGCTTTGAGGTATATATCCTGACCGCCTCACCTGAGTTCCTGTACCAGAAGTTCGTTTCCGAGGAGTACGGCATACCGGTCACCAACGTCCTGGGTGCCAAATGCGTGGTAAAAGAGGGTGTCACCACCGGCGAGATCATCCCTCCCATCCCCCAGGATGACGGAAAGGCTCATACCATTGAGACCTTCATCAAGACCAGGCCCCTGATTGTCGGAGGGAACAGCCGCGGTGACATGGATATGCTGAATGAGTCTGCCGGCCTGAAGATAGTTGTCAATCCTGATGACATCACTGTCCGCGGTCCTGAAGACGGCCCCATGAACGGCCATACGGTCAAATCATACTGGGAAAAGGAAGGTGCCCTGATAGTAAGGTGCAATGATGTCAGAGATCCGAAGGTCCGGTTCCACACCGGTGAATGGAAGATAAGAGAGAATGTTGCAAATCCAAAATGATTATAACATATAAATATGAAAAGACTCTTATACATAACTATTGTGGCAGCGCTGTTTTCAGGTTGCGCACAGAACAATGCCCCTGCCACCGGAGGGGTACAGGACTACATGCCTGACAATGCCGTCATAGCTCACAGGGGAACCATCTTCTGGGCTCCCGAGCTGACCGAGGCTGCTTTCCGTTGGGCCAGGAACACCGGCGCCGACTATATGGAGTTGGATGTCCACCGGTCAAAGGACAGCGTGCTGATAATCATGCACGACAAGACCTTTAAGCGAACAACGGATGTTGCGGAGAAGTTTCCCGGCAGGGAGGCTGATCCTGTAAGCAGCTTCACCTATGAGGAGATAATGACCCTCGATGCCGGCAGTGCCTTTAACAAAAAGAATCCTGACCAGGCAAGGCAAAGCTTCATCGGGCAGGATGTGCTGGTTTTTGAGGATGTGTTCCGCATCGCCGAAGGCAAACATATAAAGCGTAACGCCGACGGGACCCGCGTGGTAACGAAGGATGAGGCCGGCAGGTATCATTTTGAATATGAGGCTGATCCGGCAGATAATGGCCACAGACCCGGGATTTATATCGAGACAAAGATCCCCGATGAATATCCCGCCCTGGAGGAGCAGATATATGATGAGTTGACACAGATAGGATGGAATCCTGTTGAAGGTGAGATACCTGCAGCGGATGAACCCTTCTTTAAGGAGGACAGGGTCAATGTAGGCAACACCAGGGGCAAAATACTGGTGCAGACCTTTTCACGCAATGGAATGATGAACTTTAAAAGAGTCTTTGACGAAAAGGTGCCTGCCAGCTTCCTTATCGGTAATCCGAAGACAAACACATTTGCCAGTGACGAGGTCACTGATGAGATCATCGCTTTCGCGAAGGAGTGCGGAGCACAGTTCATCGGAACCAACCTGGGCGATGCCAATGACGGGCTCACAGCTGCCTTTGCCTCGAAGATACACGCTGCGGGGCTGAAGGCAAATGTCTACTCGTTCAATACAGTTGAACAGATGGAAAAATATTTCGGTGAGGGAGAAGGAAAGAAGGCCTCTCCCCTGCCCGACGGGATGATCACCAACCGCACTGACCTGACCATTGACTTCTATCATGCGCGGAAGGTCAGGAAGCAGGGAACAGAGAAGAGCCCGCAGCAGATACTTGAGGAGCTTGGTTACAGCCAGTAATAAAAAGGAGACTAAATGCCAGAGATAAAGAAAATACTGTTTCTGTTTTTGATTGCAGCCATAGCTGCCTGCACGGGCTGCAAGGAGGATCCGCCTGATCCTGTTGATGAGGGACTGAAGATCACAGGAGTTTCAATACCAGGCAGTCTCAGTATTCCCCTGGGTGGTGAGATAACCCTTACCGGCAGCGGATTTGCCATAAATGACCAGATAGTGTTCGTGCTGACATCAGATGCAGGCAAGACCTTTACTGCCGTAATCACTGCAGTAACGGGACAGACAGCCACCTTCAACCTTCCTGCAGGCATCACCTCGGGCACCTACCGGCTGATAGTAAAGAGAGGGACAGAGAGCCTGGTACTCGGAACCCTCACTGTCAACGTCATTGCTGACACCGGTATCCCGGACAGGCCGGGCATGACGGTCAAGGGAGTGGTTTACTGTAACGGCGAAGGAGTCCCAGGAGTGGTTGTATCAGATGGCACCGAGGTGACTGTCACTGACAGTGAAGGGATATATTACCTGCCGTCAACAAAAGGGAACGGCTTCGTCTTCATCTCAGTGCCGGGCAACTATGAGATTGCTGCAAGTGACAACATCCCCCAGTTCTTCAGGCGACTGTCAGCAGGCAGCACGGTGGAACAACACGACTTCTCACTCATAGAATCGAATAATGACAGCCATGTAATGCTTACCATGGCCGACTGGCACCTTGCGAACAGGAATGATGATCTCACGCAATTCAGCAATGGCTTTCTGCCTGATGTGAATGCAACCATCAGCGCCTATGTCTCAGGTGGCAGAAAAGTATACGGTGCCCCGCTCGGTGATATGACCTGGGATGCCTACTGGTATGACAACAACTTCCGCCTTGAACACTACCTTGTTGAGATGAAGAAGGTCAACTGCCCCATGTTTAACGTGATAGGCAACCATGACAATGACCCCTATGTTCAGGGTGACATCCCGGCGGAGGCTCCTTTCAGGGAGCTCATAGGCCCCACATGGTATTCATTTAACCTGGGTCAGGTCCATTACGTGGTTCTTGATGGCATACAATACATAAACACCGGTGGTGCACAGGGGAATATCGGAAGCAGAAACTACAATGATGTTGTTGTTTCCGCCCAGACTAGCTGGCTGGCGAAAGACCTTGCAGCAATAGCAGACAAGAGCACTCCCCTGGTCATCCTCATCCACACACCGGTATATGGTAATCCTTCACTCGATCCCTCGGGAGAGCAGGTGAACACCATCGCGCTTAATAATGGCAGCACGTTGCTGTCACTGGTACAGGACTTTTCCGAGGTACATTTTGTCAGCGGACATACACATATCAACTTCACTGTTGAATCAGGTGACGTTATGGAGCATAACACAGCTGCCATCTGTGCCACCTGGTGGTGGACCGGCAAGACCGGCTATGCCAACAACCAGATATGCAAGGATGGCAGTCCCGGAGGCTATGGCGTATGGGAGGTTAACGGCAGGGATCTGAGATGGTATTATAAGAGTATTGGCATGCCTGCCGAATATCAGTTCAGGAGCTATGACCTCAATGAGGTATATATCACTGCAGCAGAATTTGCTCCCAACTCTACCGATGCACTGCTGTCAGAGTACGCCGGTGTCTATGCCTCACCCAATGCAGTAAATGATGTCCTCATCAATGTGTGGGGATATGATCCGGAGTGGACGGTGGAGGTCACCGAGGGAGGCACACCGCTCAATGTAGAGCGGGTAACTGCCAAAGACCCTCTGCACATCATATCCTATGAAGCCAAAAGGCTTAATGTGGGAGCCACACCAACCAGCTCATTCGTTACGGGAAACACCTCGCACATGTTCCTTGTACGCGCATCATCAGCTACCTCCACGGTGGAGATAAAGGTGACTGACAGGTTCGGAAACATCTACACAGAGACAATGACCCGGCCAAAAGATTTTACATGGTCAATGCAATAACCTACATATCAATTACTTAAAACCACTAATCTATGAAAATCAAACCAGATCTGAAAATTATTCTTGCCACAATCCTGATGGCACTGGTAATGTTGCCGGTGATGGCTCAGGAGCGGCAGGTAACAGGTACGGTGCTTGAGCCTGATGGTGTAACCCCGGTCTTCGGGGCTACCGTAGTGCTCAAGGGCACTACCACTGGCACCAGCACTGATGCCAGAGGTGCATTCTCCATCAGGGTGACGGGAACAAACCCTGTACTGGAGATACAGTTCCTCGGTTATGAAAAGCAGGAGATAACTGTGGGTGACAGGAGTGTTATCAACGTTACCCTGCAGGAAGAGGCAATCGAGGTATCGGCGGTGGTTGTCACCGCTCTCGGTCTGACACGTGAGGAGAAGTCGCTCGGCTATGCAGTGACAAAAGTCGATAACGAGGAATTAACCCAGGTTGTCACTTCAAACTGGCTCAACGGAATGTCAGGCAAGGTTGCAGGACTGTCAACTGTGGGTGCAGGCACGGGACCAATCAGTTCCATGCGTGTGACACTGCGCGGCGACCAGTCCCTGAACTACTCGCTCAATGAGGCATTGTTCGTTGTTGATTGCATACCTGTAAGGTCGGGTGCCACGGCCACCTCATCAAGCAGCCCTTACACCAACTCGGGCGGAGACTTTCCGGTCGACTTCGGGAACGGAGCCAGTGACCTGAATCCTGAGGATATTGAGTCAGTCTCTGTGCTGAAAGGCCCGGCAGCAACAGCACTGTACGGCTCACGTGCCGCCAACGGTGCAATAGTGATCACAACCAAGTCAGGCCGCAAAGACAGGGGTATTGGCGTCACAATCAACTCTTCGGTGGTGGCTGAGAGAGCCGGCTACTGGCCTGACTTTCAGACGCAGTTCGGTTCAGGTTCTGATATGGGACTGAATGAGTACTGTTTCTGGACTCTCAATCCGGACCTTGTCGGAACCACTGATTACCCTTCAAGGAACCTGTCACGCTATGCCTGGGGCGAAGAGTTCAGTGCAGACAAGCTGCGTTACCAGTATGAAGGCAAGGACTGGGAGACAGGACTTATCTCCCCCACCCCATTCATCTACAAGGATGACTGGTTTACAGGCATCTTCCAGGACGGCGTTACCCTGAATAACTCAATAGCCATTAGCGGCAGCAATGGCGAAGGACAGAACGTACGCTTCTCCGTCACTGACACCAGGAACAAATGGATACTGCCAAACACCGGTTTTCAGAAACAGGCTTACGCCTTCTCTTTTGAGACCCCGGTAAACAAATGGATCGATTTCAGGACAAAGGTTAACTACTATCGCACCGACAGTGACAACATGCCCATGGCCGGTTATCACCAGACCACAGTAATGTATAACCTGATGTGGGGATACAACTCCAACTCGATGGCCGACTGGCGCAATGAATACTTTGAGGGCAGGTTCAACGAGATAAACAGGAATTCCAATATCTCACAGAATGGAAACAGCCTCGTCTTCGCCGGTACGGGCTCGTATAACCCATACAGGGTGCTTTATGAAGAGCTAAACACTACTGACAAGGACAGGGTCTTCGGCAACATTGGATTCACCTTTCACCTGCTTGAAGGGCTCACCCTCGACCTGAGGTCAGGAATGGACCTGGGAGCTGAATTCCGTACCCAGAGAAAACCCAAGCTCACTTATGTATGGAACAATGGCTTCTACAGGGAACAGTCAATGCTCAATCTCGAGATAAACTCAGACTTCCTGCTGAAATATGAGAAGGCATTCCTTGACGGGAGGCTCACATCAACCTCCGCCTTCGGTGGGAACAATATGGTGGATCACTACAGGAGAAATACTGTTCAGCTTGATGAACTGGATATTGACGGGGTTTACCATATAAACAACGTCCCTTTCGGAATAATTGCTGATCCTTCGAATTACAGGAGGTACAGGACTATCAACAGCCTTTACGGGTTTGTCTCTCTCGGCTGGGATGACACCTATTTTCTGGATATAACGGGCCGCAATGACTGGTCCAGCACACTCTCAAGAGACAACTGGTCATACTTCTACCCATCAGTTGCCGCCAGCGTCCTTCTTGACCAGGCTTTTGACTTCCGGAATAACCTCCCTGCAGTCTCTTTTGCAAAGCTGCGCCTCTCATGGGCGAACGTGGGTAACGACACCAGTCCTTACTCACTTGACCAGTACTACTCCGCCTCTTCCATCAGTGGTGGCTACACACTGCCGTCAACCATTCCTGACCCGATGATACAGCCAGAAAACGTTGAGAGCTGGGAGCTGGGCCTTGATGCCAAGTTCCTGAAGAACCGTCTCGGTTTTGACCTTGCTCTCTACAACTCTTCTACCACCAACCAGATCGTCTCTGTAGACATAGATCCGATAGTGGGTGCTTCCGGGATGAAGATCAATGCCGGTGAGATCAATAACAAGGGTATCGAGGTCGCATTCTATGCAACACCGGTCAAGACCAGGGACTTCACCTGGGATATCAACCTCAACTGGG
>JAAZAP010000146.1 GCA_012514255.1 Bacteroidales bacterium
AAAAGATCACTCCCAAGAAGTCGCTTTCCATTGAAGATATGGATACCGGCAGGGAGGGTGACATGGGTGAGCCCGAAGAGGATATTCTCATAACGGATATCTCAGGGGTGAAGACGCATATTGATCTTCGCACCGAAGTGCGCAAGCCTGAGGTCCGCACCACCGGTAAGGATGATCTCACTCCTCCTGCCAAACCGGCAAAGAAAGAGCCGGAGGCTCCTGCAGAGAAGCCTGCTGAACCGGCAAAGCCGGCTGCAGAAACAAAGTCTGAGACTGCTGCCACGGAGAGTGCAGAGGCAACGGAAACAAAGAAACCCAAGGTGGTTGGCAAGGTTGACCTGGAGAAACTGGCCAGAACCGCCAAACCGGCAAAGAAGGCACCTGCAAAAAAAGCTCCGGAAAAGGCTGAAGCAGAACCAGCCCCCGTGGAGGAGGTTAAACCCGAAGCGGACAAACCGTCTGAACATAAGGAATCCGCGCCCGAGCCTAAGGAGACCGAGATCTTCCGTCCCGGCTACGAGAAGCTTTCCGGACTAAAAATCATTGACAAGATTGAACTTGTTCCAGAGGTAAAGAAAAGTCGCGAACAGTCTGGTGAAGGACGCCAGAAGAAAGATAAAAAGCGGGAGAGAATCAAGCCCAAGACACGTGAGAAGGTTGCTCTTGACTCTGCCCCGGCACCGGCAACTGAAACCAAAAAGGAGAAAAAATCACCTGGAAAGGATCACCGAAGCGACCGGAAGAAGTCATTCCGTGCCCTCAGACCCGAGGTTGACAGGGAAGATGTGGACAAGAACATCAGGGATGTGAACCTCCTGATGAGCAAGAGCAAGTCAAAGGTGGCAAAACACCGCCGTGACAAGCGTGACGCCATCAGTCAGAGGATTAAGGATGAATCCGAAAAGAGGGAGCTTGAAAAGAGCGTACTCAAGGTCACCGAGTTCGTTTCGGTGAATGAGCTGGCCACTATGATGGATGTGCCGGTGGTGGACATCATCTCTACATGCATGAGCCTGGGGCTTATAGTTTCAATCAACCAGAGACTTGATGCCGAGACCATGGCCCTGGTGGCGGAGGAGTTCGGCTTTACCGTTGAGTTCGTCAGCGCTGAACTGCAGGAAGCAGTCAGGGAAGAGGAAGATGATGAAACAAACCTTCAGCCTCGTCCGCCCATAGTCACGGTTATGGGACATGTTGACCACGGAAAGACAAAGCTGCTCGACTATATCCGCAACACCAACGTCATTGCCGGTGAGGCTGGCGGTATTACACAGCATATAGGTGCCTACAGCGTCACCATTGAGGACGGCAAGATCATCACCTTCCTCGATACACCGGGTCACGAGGCCTTTACTGCAATGCGTGCCAGGGGTGCACAGATAACTGATATTGTCATTATAGTGGTTGCCGCGGATGACGGGGTGATGCCGCAAACCCGCGAGGCAATAAACCACGCGCATGCGGCAGGTGTTCCCATCATATTCGCTATCAATAAGATAGACAAACCCACGGCCAATGCTGACAAGATCCGTGAGGAGCTTGCCAATATGAACTTCCTTGTTGAGGAGTGGGGCGGCAAGTACCAGTCACAGGAGATATCAGCCAAGAACGGTATCAATATTGATCTCCTCCTTGAGAAGATATTGCTGCAGGCTGAACTGCTGGAGCTAAAAGCCAATCCTGACAAGTATGCCCTGGGCACAGTGCTTGAGTCATCACTTGACAAGGGACGCGGATTTGTGGCAACCGTGCTGGTCAAAGCAGGGACGCTCAGCGTGGGCGACGTGGTCATTGCAGGGAGCTGTTACGGGCATGTCAAGGCAATGTATAACGAGCGCAACCAGAAGATCACCGAAGCCGGCCCCTCGATGCCGGTGCTGATACTGGGCCTTAACGGTGCACCACAGGCAGGTGATAAATTCAATGTCATGGAGTCAGACAAGGAGGCCAAGGACATAGCCACCAAGAGAGCACAGCTTCAGCGTGAGCAGGGACTGCGCACACAGAAGCATATTACCCTTGATGAGATCGGGCGCCGTATTGCCATCGGCAACTTCCAGGAACTCAATATCATTGTTAAAGGTGATGTAGACGGATCAGTTGAAGCTCTCAGTGACTCGCTCATCAAGCTCTCCACCGAGGAGATACAGGTCAATATCATTCATAAGGCCGTGGGACAGATATCTGAATCGGATATACTGCTCGCT
>JAAZAP010000147.1 GCA_012514255.1 Bacteroidales bacterium
CTCCGCAGTTGTCCGTGTACAGTGCTGCTATCTCTGACTCGGTGGGGCCGGCAGGGATGTCCGCATAACACAGATCCATGTCTGTCTGACCCGTCGGGAACACGCCCGTCAGCGATGGAGGTGTAGTGTCATCTATATTTATCGTGTGAGTGACTGTGGAGTAATTATTGGCAGCATCAGTTATTGTATATGTTCTCGTGATAACAATCTGACAGGATCCGGAAGGCAAGTCACTGTGTGTAATGATCAAAGAGGCATCCGGGGTACAATTATCACTTATACTTATTCCCATAGTCTCCAATTCCGCTACTGAAGTTACAGCTGCAGGAGCAGCGCTGACATCACAGCCCTCCAGCGTCGTGGCTGGGATAACTCCGGTGATAACAGGCGGCGCAGTGTCTCCAATAAATACAGTATAGTCAGCAGTAGTAATCTGGCATGATCCTCCAATACTCTCTGTAACTTTTACTATTCCCGGATTAATAATTCCCCAGTCGACCGTTATTGAATTTGTTCCCGGACCCACGGTGAAGGTTCCCCCGGTGACTTCCCAGGAATAATTGTGCCCGGGAACATACGGAGTCGAGTATACCACTCCCGTTGCTCCCGGACAAACAGTATCCGGTCCGGTAATGACAGGTGACGGTGGGCGCCCCGTAATGATATTTATATTTACGGTTCCGTGTATATCAAGTACCGGGTCTCCCGGCATGCCCCCGAATTCAACATAGAATCCATCAGGCCTCCAGATGCCAGACCCAATACCATAACCATTGTCATCCCAGGTTCCATCGGTCAGAAAGTGACAAAAATCTTGATCGTTGTCGTTATTAGGTTCACCATCATCCCAATTAGCATAGCCCATTGGTGTGCCATTCTCATCACCAAGCCAGAATGAAGTGCCTTCTTCAGGCCCTGTAACCCACTGCCAGTCGCCCTCTGCAGAATAGAAATCGCTTGCCCCGATCCAGACGGCTCCTCCAGCCATCTGTGAACGAAGGAATTCATTCTCACCGGCCGAGCCTATTGTGACCAGGTAGCCCTGAGCACCGAAAAGATGCGCGCGGTCAGCGTTCAGCCTCGCCTCATGCCACATCAGGCGGATTGTTGGCACATACCTGTAGTAATGGCCGGTGGAAGGATTATACCTTTCAAAAGATATTATTATTGCCCTGTTACCGGTGTCAGGATCCGAATTGTTGTTACTGTAGGCTAGTGTTCTAAGGACACTTTGGAACTGGGATGCAGTAGCCGGACCTTTGAGAATCAGCAGTCCGTATGCCGGTATATATGTCTGTGAGATGCCAAATGCCGGGGTGATTTCCAGAATATCCTGTCCAGCCTGGAATCCGTTTTCTATCTGGACATATGCAGCATCAATCACCTGGTCCGCAGTATCGGTAACTGTCAGTTCAGGAGCAATGAGTGTCTGTGAGCCACAATATTCATAATTGCCTGATACATTTAATACGGGAGGTGGGGGCAGGCAGGTAAGTACATTGAACACCAATCCGTCAAGATGGAAATGATCAGATCCGGATTGCCGCCTGATCCTTAACCTGTTAGTGTTTTGAGTGGCAGTAACCGTTTCAGTAATGAATAGGGGGGATTCGCCATAGAATGGTGTTAACGTTTTTGATGGCCCCCAGGAACTACCATCAGACTCTTCCACTGACATGGTGGAACTGGCAACCCCGGTATAATCAACCGGTCTCCATACCAGGCTATATTGCTGACCTGCAGGGATTGTAAATGGCAGATTCAGGATTGCCCATGCTCCACTATTCTCGAAGCGGGCAAACCTCCCGTCAGGTGACCCTGAAATATTGGTATAATCATCAACACCGTTATAATCAGAAGTACTCAGGGGCAAAGCATTGCCAGAAAGGATCCTGGCTGTATAGCCAGCACCACATGTGTTTGAGTAGCATTTTGTGGTAGTATACGAAATGGCGTCAATAAAGAAATCATTTGTGCCGGATCCCATATATATTCTAAGATATCTTGTATCAGTAGCAGCAGTTATCTGTGTGCTGAAAAAAGACTTGGTGGATGTTGAAAGTATTCCACTCTGGGGATGATTAAGAAAGGTTGTACCATCCAAAGATTCAGCCCACCAAATAATTGCTGATCCTAACATGCTCTGGTGTTGTCTCAAGAAAAAAGAATAGGTTTGTCCGGCCCACACAGTATCAGAGAGGTCAACAATAATATACTGTCCGTTATGGCTGAAATATGCAGCGTTCCCATCAGGGGCTCCGAGTGCATTTGATCCGGTAGACCACTCATAAGCATGATCATCCAGAAGGATTGATGCGTACCCCTGAACTTCAAAAGGGGTCCCTGAACCGCATTGCGCGGAAACAGGAGTCTCAAAAAAAAGAATCAAAATCGTTGCCAGCAATGAAAAAACTGCTGTTCGTTTCTTCAACATTCTACAGGTAAAATTTGTTGTCCCTTCAACTACTGTCCGTTACTTATACTGATCTAACGGAAAAATGGTTACTTCATTGCAGAACATTTTATCTCTTAAGGCGTGAATTTCATTGAAAAAAAAGATGCCGGCAACCTGTGCCGGCATGTTTTATTCACAATGCCTGATGTTTAACAACACCGGAGAGCCTGAATACTAGAGAATTAGCATGGCATCGCCGTAGGTGCCGAACCTGTATTTTTCCTTTACCGCAGTACGGTAGGTATCAAACAGCAGATTGTAGCCTGCAAATGCCGAAACCATCATCAGAAGTGTGGAATAGGGCAGGTGGAAGTTACTGACAAGCATATCGGGCACCTTGAACTCATAGGGAGGAAAGATGAATTTGTTTGTCCAGCCGTTGAACGGCTTGACCAGTCCCGACGTGGAAACGGAGCTTTCGAGGGTTCTGACCACGGTAGTCCCGACAGAGCAGACCCTGTTTTTTCTTTCCTTGGCTCCGTTGATCATTGCCGATGCCTCTTCCGAGATGACAATCCTTTCCGAATCGACCTTATGCTTGGTCAGGTCCTCCACGTCCACGTTGCGGAAATTTCCAAGACCTACATGCAGTGTTATTTCTGCAAACTCCACTCCCACTATCTCAAGCCTCTTCAGCAGCTCCCTGCTGAAATGAAGTCCTGCCGTGGGAGCGGCGACAGCGCCTTCATGTTTTGCAAAGATGGTTTGATACCGCTCATTATCCTCGGGCTCAACAGGCCTGTTTATGAACTTTGGAAGGGGAGTTTCGCCAAGGGAGAAGAGGGTCTGTTTGAACTCCTCGTAGGTGCCATCAAAGAGGAAACGGAGGGTTCTGCCCCTGGAGGTGGTATTGTCAATCACCTCGGCAACCAGGAGGTCGTCTTCACCAAAATAAAGTTTATTGCCAATTCTGATCTTCCTTGCAGGATCAACAAGCACATCCCAGAGTCTCTGTTCACGGTTGAGCTCGCGAAGAAGAAAGACCTCTATCTCAGCTCCGGTCTTCTCCTTGTTGCCGTACAACCTGGCGGGAAAAACCTTGGTGTTGTTGAAAACAAGCACATCACGCTCCCTGAAGTAGCCGACAATATCTTTAAACATCTTATGTTCAACCTCCCCGGTATCCCTGTGCACTACCATTAAGCGCGACTCATCCCTGTTTTTTGCAGGATAGAGCGCGATCAATTCCGGGGGTAAATTGTACTTGAATTGAGATAGTTTCATAATCAAAATCCGTTAGTGCAAGAATATTTATACGAATGAATTCCTGCTTTGTTTCATATTTTCAAGAAAAAAAATCAACTCTTCAACAGTAATGGCCTTTTCAAGGCGAAAATCACCGATAGCATTACGTACGAGGCTTCTCAGGTGAGCTCCGCTGTCAAGAGCCAGACCCAGGTCACGTGCAAAGGCCCTGACGTAAGTGCCTTTGCTGCATACAACCCGTATGGATGCATCCGTGCCAGTGTAGTCAAGCAGCTCAAGCTCGCGGAAGACCACCTTCACCCTGTCGAGTTTCCTGTCAATCTTCTTCCTGGCAAGCTCATAAGCCCTCTTTCCGTCAACGAATTTGGCAGAGAAGAGAGGGGGTTCCTGTTCCTGTTCACCCATAAAATTTTTCAGCTTCTCACTTATCATTCCGCCAGTAATATGACCGGCAGGATACTCTCCGTCCACCTCGCTTTCAAGGTCAAATGACGGGGTGGTCTGGCCGAAGCGTATCATGGCCGTATACTCCTTGTCCAGATCCCTGAACTCCTCAACCCTTTTAGTTGCCTTCCCGGTACATATGATCATCAGCCCTGTAGCCAGGGGATCAAGTGTCCCGGCATGGCCCACCTTCAGTTTTTTCAGTCCGCAGTGATGACGAAGTGCGTGCTTCACCTTGTTGACAAGGTCAAAGGAGGTCCAGTACAGCGGCTTGTTCAGCAGCAGCACCTCACCATCCTCGAAGTCAGAGCAGTTCTTCAGCACTTTCAGGCAAATATTATCAATGTCAATCCAACCAGAATACAATAGATGGCGAACCATCCAAGTTTACCCTTCCTCACTAAGTTTATCATCCAGCGGCAGGCGACGTACCCTGAAACAAATGCTGCAACAAATGCTACTGTAAGCGGGAAGAGAACGCTGTTTACAGCCTGGGGTTCAGTGGAGATTACCTGCATGAAATTGGCTCCGATTATCGGTATAATAACCATCAGGAACGAGAATCGTGCCAGTTCGTTTTTGCTGTTTCCCAGCATAAGGCCGGTAGAGATGGTTGACCCCGAACGGGAGACTCCCGGCAGCACTGCCAGTGCCTGTGCAATACCCATCAGAAATGCACCTCCATAGGTGATTGGTTTATCCCTTTTAGGCACAAAATGACCAATGAGCAAAAACAGTGCGGTAACAAGCAGGAATGAGCCGGTTATGTCCATGTCCGCAACAAACAGAGCTTCTACCTTGTCTCTCATTGTAAACCCGACTATTGCCACGGGAATCATTGAAACAATAATTTTCAGCGCATAGACCATCTCATCATTCATGGTAAACCGAAAGACTCCCTTCAGCAACTTCACTATCTCCTTCCAGAATACCACCAGTATACTGAGCACTGTAGCCCCGTGCACAGCCACGGAGAAGAGGAAACTCTCCTCAATTCCTCCGAACAGATATTTCACAATCTCCAGGTGCCCGTCGCTGCTGACCGGTAAAAATTCAGTCAATCCCTGTACCAGTCCAAAGATCAGGGCTTCATACCAATTCATTATTAACAATCAGATTAAGCAAGACCTTCAATTCTATTCCCTGGGCCTCTTCATTATGGCATAAATCTCAAAAATAAATCCGGCCAGCACGATCAGCGGAGCGAGGGTGACCCTGCGAAAACTGAAGATATCCTCAGAAAACACCTTTGGGTCATCAGAC
>JAAZAP010000148.1 GCA_012514255.1 Bacteroidales bacterium
GCCAATGACGAGATGTTCAGGGGATTTGTGAAACCCACGTTTGATATTTTCATCGGCCAGATGAAGAAAGGCATTAACGTGGTAACCTATGATGCACCTCTTGCGATGTATTTTTACGGCTCACCTTTTACAGATCCCGCAGACCTGATTGTGGCTGCAACCACAGCAATGTATGCCGGAGAATCACTCGGACTCGGCACCTGCATGCTCGGAGCGGTGCATCCGATGATCCAGTACGGCGGGAGCGGAAGGAAGTTCAGGGAAAAGCACGGAATAAAATATGCCAGCAGGGAAGGAGTGATAGTCATTTTCGGATATCCTTCAGTGGAATATAGAAAAGGGATCAGAAGGACCTTCGCCTCAACGACATTCATGAACTGACTGCCGCTGGTATGATTCGCTCTGCGCAAATAACGGATGTGTCCGGTCTGCGGAATGTGAAATGCTTATAGTACAGGACATTACGGCAATGAGAAAGTCGTCTGACAAGAAAAAGTACAACACAGCAATCGTGTTCGTAAAGGAGATGATAGCTCCGTGCGGCATGAATTGCGGATCATGCCTGGGATACATGAGGACTGAGAATCATTGTCCCGGGTGCAGGAGTGATGCTGACCCGAAGCCCTCATATTGCAGGGATTGCATAGTTATAAACTGTGAGCTGCTAAAAGAGACAGAGTCGAAATTCTGCTATGACTGCCCGAAATATCCGTGCCGGAGATTAAAAAACCTGGATAAGAGATACAGCACCAGGTACGGTACGAGTTTCTTCGATAATCTTGCCATGATAAGGGAACAGGGGATGGACCGGTTTCTGGCTTTCGAGACCGAGAGAAGAACGTGTCCGCAATGTGGATCAACACTGTGTGTTCACCACAAGGTCTGCTTTGAGTGCGGATTTACAAATCTGATTCAGTCTGACAACAGATATAAACAGAATTAATATGATCAGGAAACAGATTTTCTCAATCGGATTGGCAATCATGCTGCTTGCCTCGTGCAGCAGTGACTACACTTCAAAAGAGTACCTGGCAAAAGTACTGGGCAACCTGAATCAGATAGAAACAGCATCTTACTACGAGTTTGGTGAGGCATGGAGTCCCGGTGATACAGCGGCTTCATTTGTATTCTGGCGATTTTACAGGGAGTACAGGAATCCGGCTGACACTGCAATAGGGTCAAGCTTTGTGTGGCTTGATTCCCTGACAAGATCAAGGGCGTCTTTTTGTTACGACGGTCATATGCGGGCAACGTTCTATGAAGAAGAAAAGGGCATAGTGATTGACAGTTTCAGGGTGAGGCCCCTGCCATTCAGACCATTAACTCCGCCTTTCTATAACTATGCAACGAGCATAATCAATTATGCCCTCACAACCGGTGACAGTATTGTCCTTGAGTTGAAGGAACAGGAGAGGGATGTATTTATGCGTCTGACTATCAATGAGGACGAGCAGGTTGAGTTCTTCGGAAAAGCTTTCCACATGGAGCCTTCTCCTTATACTTATGGCGATAACACCTCAATTTATGAACTGTGGATAGATAAGGAGACGGATCTTCCATATAAGGTCAGGCGCGAGATGTCTCACGATATCTCGGTTTCGACATCCCTTGACCCTGAGTTTAACAAGCTTGATATCAACGATTTCAGGGCTACAGATTTTTTCCCGTCTGACTATGAGATAAGGCAGTACGGGTATAAAAGGACAGATGAGGAGAAAAGTACTCTCTTAAACGGTAAAGCACCGGATTGGACATTGCAGTCATCAGATAATCAGACTGTCTCGCTTGCAGATTTAACCTCCAGGGTTGTTCTGATACAGTTCACAAGTGTCACTTGCGGGCCATGCAGGGCATCGGTTCCATTCCTGAAGGAGATAAACAAGGAATACGGGAAAGATGATTTTACGCTTGTAGCAATAGAGTGCACCAGCAAAAACCTGAATGCACTCAGAAGCTACATGAACCGGAACCAGTTTGATTACACGTTTCTGCAGGCAGATAAGGAGGTGCTAACTAATTACTCCATCGGATCCTATCCGGTATTTTTCATTCTTGATGAGGAGCGTACAATCAGGGAGATTATTAAAGGGTATGCAGAAGGTGCTACTGATGAAAGAATCAGGTTTACCGTCAACAGCTTGCTGAAATAAAACCGGACAGGATAGCGAGTTTGTCAGTTGAGTGGTCTTACCAACTCCAGGTTGGCTGCTGATTTTTTTCTAAACCGGCTTTTAAATAATGAAACTCAGAATATGGACACGCAGAAACAACGAATAGCAAAAATGACTTTTTCATCAGTTTATCCACTGTACCTGGCGAAGGTACAGAAGAAAGGCAGAAAGGAAGAGGAACTGCATCAGGTCATTGAATGGCTGACTGGCTTCGGCAGGGAGAAGCTGCAGGAGCTGATAAATGAAGAGGTGACATTCGAAACATTCTTCAGGCAGGCTTCACTTAATCCGAATGCCCGGCATATCACCGGGGTGATCTGCGGGTATCGGGTGGAGGAAATCGAGGATCCTTTAATCCGGAATGTCAGGTATCTGGATAAGCTGGTTGATGAGCTTGCCAGGGGCAGAAAGATGGAAAAGATTCTGCGTAGCTGAATCATCGGGCGTACAGGGATCATGATCACAAGTTGGGGATGACTATAAGAAAAAGCCCGGCATCCGCTTCGCGGGCTGCCGGTCATTGGATTGTGTGATTATTCGCTCGCTGCTGCTCGTTCATGATCACAAGTTGGGGATGACTATAAGAAAAAGCCCGGCATCCGCTTCGCGGGCTGCCGGTCATTGTTTTTCTGTTGCTCCCTGAAGCAAGCTTCGGTCGCACCATAAAAACAATGCCCGTTCCACCTTACGGTGTCACGGGCTTTTTCTTAGGTCGGGGTAGTGTGATTCGAACACACGGCCCTCTGGTCCCAAACCAGATGCGCTAACCGGGCTGCGCTATACCCCGAAACGGAGATGCAAAAATAGAAAGATTTTCGTATATTCGACCTGACCGGCTAAGTAATTCTGTATTGAAGAACTATTTGGCACCAGGTTTGTTATTAAAACTGTAAATAACTGAAAGATGAAAAAGAGACTCTTGACCATAACTGCACTGATAGCTTTCGTTATAGCTCCGGCACTGTCACAGAAATCGTTCTATGACTTTACCGTTGAGACTATCGACGGGGAGCAGTTCAGCTTTGCAGAACTCAAAGGGATGAAGGTGCTGATTGTGAATACTGCATCAAAATGTGGCCATACACCCCAGTACAAGGACCTGGAGCTGTTGCACAAAGCTTATAAGAACAAGGTTGTGATCATAGGTTTTCCCGCGAATAATTTCATGAACCAGGAACCAGGAAGCAATGAAGACATAAAGGAGTTCTGCGACAGCAAGTACGGGGTTACATTCCCTATGATGGCAAAGATCTCAGTCAAGGGAAATGATATGCACCCGCTCTACAGGTGGCTGACAAGCAAGAGCGCCAACGGCGTGCTCGACTCAGAGGTGTCATGGAATTTTCAGAAATACCTTATTGATGAGAACGGCAACCTGGTAGGCTTCCTTAAGCCTGCTGTCAAGCCCCTCTCTGACGAGGTGGTACACTGGGTGACAAAAGGGCAGTTTGCCCAGGCAAAATAAATTTTGGAATTCTAGTATACTGACGGCCGGCATCCCCGGCCGTTTTTCGTCACCGTAGCCGGATACGTTAAAAGTCTGTGTGCCACGAACTTTTTGTTTAACCTGTTGTTATACATAAAAAATAAACGTCATGGCAGATCTGAGAACACGTTACATGGGTATCGAACTGAAGAATCCTATTATTGCAGGAGCAAGCAATATGTCAACTGACCTCCACAAGCTGCGTCAGCTGGAGGAGGCGGGTGTGGCAGCCATAGTCTACAAATCGCTCTTTGAAGAGCAGGTGCAACTGGAAAACCTTGAGCTCTATGAGCGTAAGACCGAATATGAACACCGTCACGCGGAACAGGTGACACTCTTCCCCAACTCGGAGTCGGTGCCGGAATCGCCTGACGACTATCTGCTTAACCTCAGGAAAGCCAGGGAAGCTGTGACTGTGCCTCTTTTTGCCAGCCTCAATGCAATCTCAGATGAGGTGTGGGTTGAGTATGCCATTAAAGCAGCAGGGACAGGTATTGACGGGTTGGAACTGAATTTTTATTCACTGCCCGATGAATCAGGCATTGATCGTGAGGCAATTGAAAAACGGCAGATTGATACGCTTGGCAAGGTAAAGGCTGCCGTGAAGATACCTGTTGCAGTGAAGCTGACTCCATATTACACCAATACGCTGAAATTCATTTCCGGGCTTGGCAAAGCCGGAGCAGATGCAGTAGTCATCTTCAACAGGCTGTTGCAGCCTGATATTGACATTTTTAAAGAGAAGCACATAATGCCCTATAATCTGAGCAGCAGTGAGGATAACAGGTTACCATTGCGTTTTACAGGAATGCTTCACGGAAACGTCAAGGCATCTGTTTGTTCATCGACCGGCATCTACTCCGCCAATGATGTCATCAAAATGATACTTGCCGGAGCAGATGCAGTACAGGTAGTAAGCACACTCTACCGAAACGGCGTTGAAGTGATCAGGTCGATGACCGATGAGATCGGCAAATGGATGGACGGTCATGGCTACATGGACCTTAACAGTTATCGCGGGAAGTTGTCAATGAAAAAGTCGGAGAACAAGCTCCCCTATACAAGGGCACAATACATTGACTTTATGCTGAATTCAGGGGATATAATGAAGAAGTACCGCGCACTCAGCTGACCGTCTTGCGGGGGTGGGATTCCCGCTCCCTGGCAGATCCGGGATATCCTGTTTCAAGGGCCCTGAGCAGCAACCATGCAGAGAGGGAGGAAAGACGGATGGTTTCATTCAGACCATCCGCTTTCGTAAGCAGCCTGTCATTTCCCCTGAGGAGGTTAAGGAAGAGAGAGGCATAATCTTCCGGAGTGGGATGGCCCGGTGCAATACTCGCTGAGGCAGATCTCCTGAACAGTGGTGTAAGTAACTTCATTTCTATCCTGTGCAGCCTGTCCCTCAGCCGTTCTACCCTGCTGTGCCCCTGCGCAAAGTCCTTCAATAGCAGTGGATTCCTGCCTGCAAGGTCGTTCAGCCTCCTTGCCCTTTCCTCTCCATACAGGACCAGGATGACAGAGAGTGGTTCATCTGATCTGACCAGGCTGCTCAATGGTCCGGTAATTTTCTTTATCTCCATCTCAACCACGGCGTCATAAATCTCAGCCTTGTTTCTGAAATACATGTATACCGTACGCCTGCCCCGGCCGGCTGCTGATGCTATTGTTTCCATGGTGGTCCTGCGAAGACCAACAGTGGCAAACAGGCCTGCTGCCACATCTACAATCATCTCCCGCGTGCCCCGCTTTGTCATTGCACAAAATAAGAAATATGTGCAAAGTTAGCAAAGGGTACAAAATATGGCTTAATTTTAAGGATTTATTCATTAAACGGACAGTAATGAGAAAGATCTTATCAGTATTCATGTGGCTGCTGCCCCTGATGGCAGCCGGACAGGTTATCTTAGACAAGCCTCTGAGTGCCAGGCTAACAGGGTATGATATAGATGTTACCCTTGATCCTGAAAAGCACACTGTCAGCGGTATGATGACTGCGTGGTGGGTTAACAACTCAGCCATGCCGGTAGGTGAGGCGATGATGCACATGTATCTTAATGCATTCAGCAGCAACAAAAGCACCTTCGCATCTAAAGGCAACTGGTCTGCCTCAGGCAAAGACGGCTGGGGATGGGTGAAGATCAGCTCAATGAGTGACGGCAGCGGAAATGATCTCTCCGGCTCGTATAGTTATGTTTCACCCGATGACGGTAATGAACATGACAAAACAGTACTAAGGATTGCTCTGCCGGAGCCCGTGGCTCCGGGCGACACTCTTGTACTGAAGCTGAATTTTGTTTCGAAGCTGCCCTCCCCGATAAGGAGGACAGGGTATGACGAAGACTTTCACTTCGTGGCACAGTGGTTTCCGAAATTCGGGGTTTATGAGACGGCCGGCATGCGCCAGCGCGAGACTGACGGGTGGAACTGTCACCAGTTCCATCCCAACTCAGAATTCTATTCGAACCATTCGGTATATGATGTATCAGTTATTCTCCCCTCTGAATTTGTCACAGGCTCGGGCGGAATGCTCATTGAGGAGATTGATCTTGGTGACGGACTTCAGAAGGTTGTCTGGAGGGCTGAGGATATTGTTGATTTTGCCTGGACTGCCTGGCCGGGTTACAAGGTTCTCACCAGGAAGTGGAATGATGTCGATATTACTTTCCTGACAAGTAAGACAGGGTTGTCAAAGGCTGACAATCATTTTGATGCTGTGATATATGCACTTGAGTACCTGGATGAGAGGGTAGGACCTTATCCCTGGCCGCACCTCACCTTTGTTGACCCGCCTTTTTCCGGATCCGGGGCAGGGGGGATGGAGTATACCACGCTGTTTACGACCATGGGTGCAGGCGCTATCCCGTCATTCATGAAGATGGCAGAGATGGTCACAATACATGAATTTGGCCATGCCTACTTCATGGGGATACTGGCAAGCAACGAGTTTGAGGAACCCTGGCTTGACGAAGGTGTCAATTCATACTGGGAACAGCGGATTGTTGACCACTACTATGGCGACGGCTACGGGCTTCTGAAGCTTCCATTCCTAAGGATGTCCGATACTGATCAAGGAAGGATGAGCTATGTTTTATCACCCAATCGCACCATAGCCACCAATGATCTGCCATCATGGATGTATCCTCACGGGACCTATTCCATGATGTCGTACAACAAAGCAGCAGTATGGCTTCATACCCTTGAGGGGCTTATCGGTACGCAGACCATGGACAATGTTTTCAGGGAGTACTACCGACGCTGGGCGTTCAAACATCCATCGGGGCGTGATTTCATTGCCGTTGTCAATGATGTGGTTAAGAAAGAACACGGGGTCACGTTTGGCGACGACATGAAATGGTTCTTTGACCAGGCGCTTTATGGCAGTGGCGAATGCGATTACAGGTTATCAGGCATCACCAGCAACAGGATAAGAAGTTATTCCGGTGTGGTAAACGGTGATTCTGTTTCATACACCCGGAGTGACCGGTCAAGTGACACACTGTATCTCTCCAGGGTGAGTCTGGAGCGGCTTGGAGAGGTGGCCCTTCCCGTTGAGGTGCTGATAGGATTTGACAATGGTGATGAGTTACTGGAAAAGTGGGATGGTATTGCTGCCTACAAAGACTTTGAGTATACAGGAGCCGGGCAGGTTGTCTGGGCAAAGATTGATCCCTATGACAAGATAGACCTGGATATCAACCGGCTTAACAATTCATTCACACTGGAGCCATCAAGGGCAAACTCCAGACGAATGATGAACAAGTTCATGTTTCTTGTGCAGATGATGATTTCAATATTCACCCTTTAAACTTACCGGGATGACTCTTTTCAATACATTGAAGAATGGAGCCGTGAAGGCGGCCTCGTCATATAAGCAGATACTTCTTATCTGGCTTACCACTATTATACTTGTTCTGGCTGTCGGCTTTCCGCTCAGAGCTTTTCTGAATATGATCCTGGGCAGCAGTATGATTGTTGAAAAACTCAATGAAGGATTTGACATTGGCGTTGCCGCAGACATTGGCAGGCCCTTCGGGGCGCTGATGGCCTCTGTCTCTGCCGGCACATTTCTCCTTTCCATCGCGGGGTTTTTCCTGATGACGTTCTTTGCCGGCGGCCTCTTCAGGCGGTTCACGATGGCATGGGGCCGGCAGAAGGTATCCGATTTTCTCAGGGCGTCAGCAAACAACTTTCTACCTTATCTCAAGATTGCGCTGCTGATGATGCTTATCATTGGAGCCTTCACTTTTGTGCTGATCGGGCTGCCCGGAATAATAACCATGGCCATTACAGGTTCTCAGATGCCGTCAGGGCTTCTCATGTACATTCTTTACGCCATGTGGATTCTCGGTATGCCCGTGTGGCTCTTTGTTGCTGACGCCTCCCGCAGGTGGATAGCGGCCACAGGATCGCACAAGACCTTCAGGGCGCTGGGGGCAGGCTTCAGGGCACTGAAGGAAAAATTCTGGCTTTCCTATGGAACCGTCCTGGCTGTATTGGTGTTAAATACGGCCGCGGTAACTGCAATCTTGTGGTTTGCCGCCACTTCAACTCCCGAAAAGGGAATAATGGTCTTCCTCTTTTTTATCGCCACCCAGGCGTTCTTCATCATAAGGCTCTTCATGAAGGCCTGGCGGTACGCGTCAGTGTGCGAAGCTATGCAATAGATAACCCGAACCAGTCCCGGAGTCTGGCAGGGGGGTGAGTCCGGTATCGTTCGTATATCTTCCATTCGGAATCCGGACGCATTCCGGGTTTCTTTAATTCTTTAACATTAGCAGCCGTTTTTATTAAAAATTGTTAAGCAAGGAGAAATCTGTTCTAAAACAGTTTTTTATTTCCTTAATTATGCTAAATTAGCAAATAAAAAATGTCTCTTTTTTTTAGTACATAAAGTGTTAAAGTCACACTTAACCCAAATCATAACCTAACATAACTATCATGACACAGAGGATTTATGGAAGATTTGTGGAAGCATTGTTTGTCTTCCTTCTGCTATTATTACCATGCAGTGTTTTTTCCCAGGCAAAGCAGCCTGTACTTAAGGGCACCGAACGGGTGAAGATGTTCAGCGCCCAGGCTGATCTGATAGCCGCATCGCCCTATAAAGACCTGCACTGGCAGTACATCGGTCCGACTAACATTAGCGGCCGATGCACTGATGTCGAAGCCATCTCTCCCAGGGGAGGGCAATATATTATATGGGTAGGGTCTGCCACCGGCGGCGTGTGGAAGTCGGTCAATGAGGGGACCACCTTCGAGCCTGTCTTTGATGAGATGCCGACAGCCTCAATCGGTGACATAGCCATCGATCCGAAGAATCCGGATGTTGTTTGGGTAGGCACCGGCGAAGCCAATATATTCCGAAGCTCCAACGCAGGGTGCGGGGTATTCAAAACCACTGACGGCGGCCAGGGCTGGAGCCTGATGGGGCTGGAGAACACTCATACTATCGGCAGGATCAGGATAAATCCCGAAAATACAGATATAGTATATGTTGCATCTCCCGGACACGAGTGGACGCCCAACGAGGAGAGGGGTCTGTTCAAGACTGTTGACGGAGGCAAAACCTGGACAAAGATTCTTTATGTCAACCAGAACACCGGCGTCTTTGACCTGGTGCTTGATCCCCGTGATCCCAACACCCTGTACGCCACCACGTGGGAGCGAATGAGGCTGAAGTGGAATGACCCGCGCACCTTTACGGATACGCGTAATTGTGGTGTCTGGAAATCGACTGACGGCGGAAAGACATGGAAGGAGATCAACAATGGCCTTCCTGCCCCGCAGCACCGCGGCCGCATAGGTATTGATGTATCACTCTCCAATCCTGATGTACTTTATCTCCTGCTTGACAACTATGAAATAGCCTATCAGGCCAAACCCGGTGAGCTTGATTCATATGGCCGGCAGAAGCAGGATGTCATCAGGGGCGCTACTGTTTACCGTTCGGATAATGCCGGGGCATCATGGAAGCAGGTCAGCGGACTCACCGATGAGACCAAGGTTTACATGGAGCGCCATTCCGGGACCTATGGCTGGGTTTTTGGCCAGATCAGGATTGACCCGAAGGATGAGAACGCTATATATACGCTTGGCATTCAGCTCCATCAGTCAGTTGATGGCGGAGCAACCTATAAAGTACTCAGAGGTCCGCACGTTGACCACCATGGCTTATGGATTGATCCGAACAATCCCGATTATATTCTGAATGTACAGGACGGTGGTCTGACAATATCATATGACAAGGGTGCCACCTGGAAATATCCCATTGCGGAGCTTCCTCTTGCACAGTTCTATAACATCGCGTATGACTTCAGCGTACCTTTCAGGGTATTCGGCTCGATACAGGATCATCACAGCTTTTACGGCGGTGTCGATCTTTCGCGCGGGCGTGACAGGGTACAGCCAATGGAATTCACAAATACCCTGGGAGCAGAAGGAAGTTCTCATGCGGTTGATCCACGCGACAATAACACGATCTATTCCAGTACCTTCTACGGTGCGCTGGCCAGGGCAGAGATAGACAATTACCCGGCAAGCCGCAAGGACCTCCTACCGGTAAGGTATGCCGATGAGCCGAGGTTGCGCGGGCAGTGGGTTGCCCCTACGCTGCTCTCACCGCATAATCCCGACATTGTTTACCACGGGATGCAGTATGTGATGATGTCACGCGACAAGGGTAACACCTGGGAGTTCATAAGCCCTGACCTCACCTTCAATGACCCCAAAAAGCAGGGCGACATAAGCTATCAGACCATCCAGACGCTGGATGAATCTCCCATGAGGGCAGGACTTCTATATGCAGGCACTGATGACGGCAGGATCTGGCGTACAAAAGACGGCGGAAAGGTCTGGACCGAGCTTAAGCCTAAGAATGTACCTGTCAGGTGGGTTTCACGGATCGTAGCTTCAAGGTATGACCTCGGGACTGTATACATGACGCAGACAGGAAGGCGCGATGATGATTTCCAGGTTTATGTATGGAAATCCACCGATTTCGGCGATACATGGACTGATATCTCAGGAAATATCCCTGTGGGGCCGGTGAATGTCATCAGGGAGGACCCGGTTAAGAAGGATCTGCTATTTGTTGGTACTGATGCAGGCGTTTACGTCAGCAAGGACGGCGGCGCCCGCTGGGATATCCTGGGTGATTTGCCGTTTGCTTATGTACATGACCTCCAGGTTCATCCGCGTGACAATATGATTATCATCGCCACTCACGGACGCGGTATGTTCGTGCTTGATGCCAATCCCGTCAACGAGAAGGACAAGATTCGCAGGCCGAGGTGGTAATTTAAATTTTCTCATAGTAACCTGGTTGTGAGTTGATCTGTGAGGTTGAGGTCATCAGGATACACTGTAAATGGCTGTTTTAAACCCTATTAATAACCTAAACCAATCCATTTATGAGAAAGATTCTCTTGTTTTTCGCTGTTGTCCTTGTCACCGTTTCTGTGGCTTATGCCCAGACCCGGCAGGTACAGGGGACCGTCACCAGCGCCGAGGACGGGTCAGGAATTCCCGGGGTAATGATTCAGATCAAAGGGACTACCCTGGGAGTGATGACCGATTCCGACGGCAAGTACACTCTGAATGTGCCAGCTGGCTCCAACACTCTGGTCTTCACTTATGTGGGGATGAAGAAGGTGGAGGTTGACATTGCCGGCAGGAATACCGTGAATGTAACTATGGAGTCTGACACTCAGGTCATGGACGAGATTGTTGTCACTGCCCTGGGTATACGGACAGAAAAGAAAGCTCTTGGATACTCCACCAGTGAGGTCAAATCGGATGAGTTGACTGCCACCCGGACCAATAGCTTTGCAACTGCCCTTAGCGGTAAGGTGGCTGGCCTCAGCATTTCAACCACCTCAAGCCAGGCCGGATCCGGAACCAGGATAGTTCTCCGTGGCGGGTCATCCATTACCGGCTCCAACCAGCCACTTTTTGTGGTTAACGGGGTGCCTTTTGATGCTGACAACTCAGGTTCGTCATCAGGTCTTGCAGACATTGATCCAAACGCCATTGAGTCACTTAGCGTTCTCAAGGGTGCTGCCGCTTCAGCTCTCTACGGCAGCCGTGCCGCTAACGGTGTCATCCTTATTACCCTCAAGTCAGGCGCCTCGGATCAGAAGCCGGTTATCAATTTCAAGCATACATCTTCATTTGACAAGATTTATGAGATACCGCTTCAGAAGTCATGGGCACAGGGTAACTTCAGTACTTCCACACTTGACTGGGTGTACATCGACGGTGATACACAGTATTCATCTTCTGCCTGGGGTCCGCGTATCGCAGATCTCCCTGGTGTGGAGTACTATGACAGGTGGCAGGTATTCGACACAGGTTACACAATGGATAATACCCTCAGTGTTACCGGAGGAACCGACAAGGCAACATATTTCGTTTCATATTCAAACACCAATAATGATGGTGTTGTCGGCCCCCTGGGATACGATAGGAACTCTGTGAATGCCAACACCACCTTCAAGTTTACGCCGCGGCTGACAGTCTCATCCAATGCCATGTACTCAAACCAGGATATTGACAGGATGGAAGAGGGGAATAACAACTACACTTTCATCAACACCCTCATAGCTTCACCTCCGTCATGGAATCCCTACCCCATTTACAGAGAAGATGGTACACTCAGGCTTTTCAGGGGCGGCGGACGTGATCCTTACCTCTACGCCCTTCAGAGCCAAGGTAACAATATTACGCGTGAAAGATTTGTAGGCTCATTTTCAATAGAGTACATGATAGCCGAACATCTCAATTTCAGGTCAGTAACCGGCGTCAGTACAAACACCAGTGTTTCCCAGAACTACAAGGATAAGGGAGGCCTTGTGGATGTTCAAGGCGTTTTCAACCGGTATAACAACAGCAGCAAGGACGTTGAGTCAACCGAGATGATTACATATGACAACACTTTCGGTGCATTTACGGTCAATGTCATGGCAGGCCACAACATTGTGCATAATTACTGGAACTCAATGAACTTTGAGGGCAGTGGTCTTGTTGTTCCCGGCATCTACAACTCGTCGAACGTTTCAACCTACACAGCTGGTTCAAGTTACGGGATGTTCAGGTCCTGGTCACTCTTCGGCGAAGCCCGCATAGGATACAAGAGCATGCTGTATTATACTGTCACCGGCCGCAATGACTGGGCTTCAAGTATAAACAATGATTACTTCTATCCCAGCCACAGTCTGGGATTTGTATTCAGCGAGCTTTTACAGGATATGAATTTCCTTGATTTCGGAAAGTTGAGGATAAGCTATGCAAAGGTGGGTGCACCTGCTTCGGCCTATACAACCAATGTGATCCTTTCGCAAGCTTCAGCACAGGCATGGCTCGGACACTCATGGCCATTCAGTGGTCAGAACAGCTATCTCCCGAGCTCAACCTATCCCAATCCTGATCTCGCCAATGAGTTCAAGAGTGAGATTGAGGGAGGACTCGAAATGAGATTCTTCAAAAACAGGCTCGGTCTTGATTTGGCTCTTTATCACAACTGGAGCACCAACCAGATACTCTGGCAGCAGTTGCTGAACTCTACCGGTTACAGCGGCGGCTGGATCAACATCGGAGGCATCACCCACAAGGGGATCGAGCTTGGGATCACCTCAACTCCGGTTCAGACGAATGACTTCACCTGGGATCTGTCACTTACCTGGTCAAAAGACAATTCAATGGTTGACGACCTCGGCGAAAATGACGAACCGATTGATGTCGGTTCATCAGGATGGGCAATTGTAGGACAGCCTTATCCGGTACTTTACGGTGATGCATTTCTCCGTGATGACGATGGGAATCTTGTACTGAGTGACCAGGGGTCAACCGGAACCGACAGGACCACCTACGCAAGGCCGATGATAGATCCGAGAGGAAGGAAGATCTTCGGTAAGATTGCTCCCGACTGGGTAAGCAGCATAAGGAACAGCCTCAGCTATAAGAACATTACCCTTATGGCTCAGCTCGATATCCAGAAAGGCGGCCTTATTGATAACTTTGACGAACACTATCTGACATATTACGGGATGTCTCCGCTCCAGGAAAACCGTCCCGAGGATAACCGGATAGTCTTCGATGGTGTCATGGGTCACTATGATTACAACACCCAGAAGGTAGTGGTTACCAACCCGGTAAATACCGAGTGGACCTACTACAGCAGCTATTATCAGACCGTATGCCAGACGACTGAGGAGGACAATATCCAGCCTCGTGATTTCATCAAGCTGAGGGAGTTAGCCCTTACCTACAGGATGCCTGATAAAGTCGCAGGTGCACTGCATCTTAAAGGTCTTGATGTCTCCTTCGCGGGAAGAAATTTATGGCGCAGGTTCAAGGATGGATTCTCAGGATCTGATGTGGAAACCAATACCAATGGAATTTCTAACGGTAATGCATGGTTCAACTACAGTTTCCCCTCATTGCGGACATATGCCGTAACCCTTAACATAACCCTTTAACTTACGGTAAAATGAAAAGAGTACTTATAAAATTCAGTATAATAATTCTGGTATTGACTGCAATGTCATCATGCCAGAAGTGGTTGGATATCGACTACAACCCGAATGCTATAACCGATTCACCGGCTATAGATGAGGCTGTTTACCTTATGGGAGTTGAGTCGGAATGGGTTCAGCAGGCTGTAACCTTTTTCGTATGGTGGAATGGTATGAAGGACTGGTTGCTCTGGTACGCGCCAGATGGTACACAGAACTATGAAACCAGGTTTGAAATTTCAACCGATTATGGTGGCGAGATCTGGGGAGCGTACTCCGGCGCACTGATGCACTCAAATGCCTTGTATGAAAAGGCCAAAGAGAACGGCAACAAGCGGTTCCAGGGGATCGGTGCCGTTATCACCGCATGGCACTGGTTCACCATGGCTGACTACTATGATCAGGCACCCCTAGATGAGGCTCTCAAGGGGGCTGAGTTCCCCCACCCGAAGGTAAACACGCTGGAGGAGATTTATGCTCATGCCAACGATCTGCTTGATGAAGCGATAGAGTGCTTCACCGCTGGCGATCCGGGCGACCTGGTTCCATCGGCAGCCCAGGATTATATTTTCGGTGCAGATTTCACCAAGTGGACTCGTCTGTGCTACTCCCTCAAGGCAAGATATGCCATGAGGCTGACCTATCTGCCCGGCAAAACACCTGCAGGACAGGCAGACCTTGTACTGCAGTATCTTCAGAACGGAATGCAGTCCAACACAGACATGTGTGCATGGAAGCACCAGGCCAGCCTGCAGTTTGACAGCTATATATATGAGGAGTCACTTTATGATTACTCAGCAGCCGGCATGACACCCTCTATTTATATTGTTGATCTCCTGAACAGTCTGGATGATCCCAGGAGGATGCTCTTCTGGACGGAAGCTCAAGCAGGCGGTTACATCGGCCACAGAAGCGGTACTTCGTCAGTTGAAGGGAACAGGCCCTCGAGGTGGTCATTGGAATACTGCACCCAGACCTATCCTGATATGATCATGATGTATTCCGAGAACCTGTTCCTTAAGGCTGAGGCTCATGCCCTCAAGGGTGAATACGGCCCTGCTGAGACAGCAATGAAGGCCGGTATCAGGGCTGACATGGAGTATCACGGTGTGGCAGAGGCTGACATCGTAACATATCTTGCCCAGCCTGAACTGACAATGCCGACATCCGTCGAAGCAGCACAGGAACTGGTGATGACACAGAAGTACATCGCCAATACCTTCGAGACAACAGAGTCATACTTTGACTTCATCCGCACCGGTTATCCGAAGCTTGATTTTACAGTAATCAACCAGGTGATAAATACGAACACCTTCCCGAGGAGGAATCCCTATCCGCCTGATGAGTTAGAGAAGAACCCGTCTATACGTGCCCTCGGGCAGCCTGACTACTTCAGGAAAGGAACGGCATGGGATAACAAGACTTTCAGTTGGAGGCCATGAATCAAATTGCTTGATTTAAGTTTTTTTAAGGCTGCTGATGTGCTTTTCATCAGCAGCCTTTATTATTTTGTCACGATAAAATCAGAATCATGAAGAAAACCAAATCAGAGTTGCTTTCACTGTTATTTATATTGTTGACCTCAGTCCTTTCATTCACGCTCAATGCACAACAATCGATGCCGGGAGGATATGACGCCTTCACCTACCGTAATCTGGGTGCCTTTCGCATCAGTGCCTGGGTGGGGGCGGTGGCAGTACCCGAAAACCCCGGAGAGAAGTACAAATACACATGGTACGTTGGTCCGCGCAGCGGAGGCGTATGGAAGACAGTAAACAACGGCACCACCTTTGAGTGTGTCTCTGATCAGTTCAATACCAGCGCCATAGGTGACATTGCCGTGGCTCCCTCTGATCCGGAGATCGTCTGGGTTGGTACCGGCGATGCGTTCAATGCCAGGTCTTCGTATTACGGAAACGGCATCTGGAAGTCGAGCGATGCCGGAAAGACCTGGAAAAACATGGGTCTGACCGGTACACGCCATATAGCCCGTATAATGATTCATCCCCGTGATCCTCAGACAGTCTGGGTAGCAGCCATGGGCAGCCTCTGGTCAGACAACCCGGAGAGAGGCGTCTTCAAGACAACAAACGGCGGGAAAAGCTGGGAGAAGGTTTTGTTTATCGATGAAAAGACCGGGGTTATTGATCTGGTTGTGAATCCGGTCAATCCTGAGATCCTCTTTGCCGCCACCTATGAGAAGGTGCGTACTGCATGGACCTATGAGCCCGGCGGGGTAAAGAGCCGCATCCATAAGAGCACTGACGGAGGGAAGAGCTGGCAGGTGCTTGCAGGCGGATTGCCACAGGGGCCGTTGGGAAGGATAGGGCTTGACATCCACAGGGCCAATCCAGATATTGTCGTTGCGGTGATTCAGAACCTGAACGTCAAGCCTGGCATTGACCCGGATGCTCCGGTGCCGTTTAACGAGTTTACCGATCATTCCTTTGACAACCTTATAGGGGGTGAGGTTTACATCACCCGTAACGGAGGCAAAAAATGGAAGAGAATAAATGACCCGGAGAAGGTTGACGTTAGCGGCAAGGCTGCCTACAGCTTCAACAGGATAGCCATTGACCCTGTTGACCCTGATAAGGTTTATGTAGTGGGTGTGGGGATGTTCTACACGCTTGACGGCGGAAAAACCTGGCCGCTCGGAAGGCAGCAGGACCGTTTCCAGACCAACTTCGGCGACAACAGAGTGTTCTGGATTGATCCGAAGGATCCCAGGCACATGATGCTGGGTTCTGACGGAGGCATATATGCCACCTGGGATGGTGGCCTGTCAATGAACCACTTCTATCATATTCCCCTGGGCGAGGTCTACCATGTGGAGGCTGACATGGAGACTCCTTACAATATTTACATCGGGCTGCAGGACCACGAAACATGGAAGGCTCCCTCGAACGGATGGGCAGGTGCTGTCAGCGCCTCCGACTGGGTGATTACCGGGATGTGGGACGGCATGTACTCGAAAGTTGACCGGGAAAACAACAGGTATATTTATTACACCACCCAGTTCGGCTCTCATCACAGAGTTGACCAGGCCACTGGCGAACGGATGGCAATTACACCAGTTGCGGCTGAAGGCCAGCCGTTCTACCGTTTCACATGGACCACCCCGTTGGCCCTCTCACCGCACAACAACGCCATAATCTATACCGGTGCACAGATGGTGCTCCGTTCCCTTGACCGGGGCAACCACTGGGAACCCATCAGTCCTGACCTGACTGATAATGATCCTGACAAAATCCACGGCAAGGGCCATATCCGGTACTGCACCATCACCACCCTTGCAGAATCGCCTGTGAAGGCCGGCATCATCTGGGCAGGCACCGATGACGGGCATGTGCACGTGACTAGGGATCACGGTCACACATGGACAGAGGTGACCGCCGCTCTTACAGAAGCAGGAGCACCCGCCCCCATGTGGGTCAGCCGCGTGTTCCCCTCTGCTTTTGAGGCGGGCACAGCCTATGTTTCGAAATCGGGTTACACAAATGACATAATGGATCCGCACATCTTTATTACCACCGACTTCGGGTTGACATGGAGGAGGATAACCTCGGGCCTTCCTCAATTCCCGGTAAGTGTGGTTATTGAGGATCGCCGTAATCCGATCCTCCTGTTTGCCGGGACAGACAACGGAGTATACGTCTCACTGAACAGGGGAGAGAACTGGGAAGCGCTGAGAGCCAACATGCCGCCGGTGGTGGTGCGTGACATCATGGTCCACCCCCGTGAAAACGACCTGATAGTGGGCACATACGGCAGGGCTGCTTGGATAACTGATATCTCGCCGCTGCAGCAGTTGACACCCGAAATCATTCATAAACCGCTTCATCTCTTCACCATTGAGCCCAAGCCACAAATGAACTACTCCCAGCAGGCCTGGTGGGGAAATTACCAGATGACCGGCAGCAATCATCTTCTGACTCCGAATGAGCCCAACGGTCTTGAGATCTGGTTCTACAGGTCCGGATCACTTAAGGAGGAGACCGTGGTCACCATTACCAACAGCAGGGGAGAGCGTGTTTATGAGCAGAAACTTGAACCTGGGAGAGGAATCGGAAAGATTTTCTGGGATACCGCAAAGGCTGAGCCGGGTAAATATACAGTTACTGTGGCCTGCGGCAGCGTCAGCGAGAGCACCCCGGGCACCGTCCTTGAAAGGTGGAAATGGCCTGTGCTGAACTACAATGTCGACAGGGCGTTTGGAATTCCAGAGCGATAGTGCTTTCTTTGTTCCCCTGAAATAAAAACAAGCAGGATGGCATTGACAACAGGTACAAACGGAAACAGGGGAAAGGTGAAACTGATCAGGAAAATTCATCGCCTGACGGCCTCATTTCTGTCTGTTGCCCTGGTCATTGTTGCCGTTTCGGGGATACTCCTCGGCTGGAAAAAAAACAGCAACGGGTACCTGCATCCGGTCTCTCACGAAGGGACCACTTCCGATTTCCGGCAATGGCTTCCGCTTGACTCGCTTAATGCGATTGCTATCAGGGCGCTTCATGAGACAGGCAGGAAGGGGCTCAGCGAGGAGCTTGACAGGATCGACATAAGGCCTGACAAGGGAATGGTGAAGTTCGTGTTCGCACGCCACTACCATGGCATTCAGCTTGACGGTGCAACGGGAAAGGTGCTCTATCTCGAGAACAGGAGGTCAGACCTGGTCGAAGACATACATGACATGTCAGTGATAGACAGGTTGCTCGGCATAGATGGTGAGGTGTTCAAGCTTATCTATACCTCCTTTACCGGGCTGTCATTGCTGGTGTTCACGACTACCGGCATATGGCTCCGATACTTTTCCCGACGGGGGAAAGAGATTAAGAGATAGTCCGGCTTGCCGGGCAGGTCAGCATGAGCGACCCCGGCTTGTGCGCTCATCTAAAATTCAGGCAGCCTGTAGAACCAGGCTGTGACTGAAAAGTCGATGGTTGTCTTAACCCAGTGCCACATTTCGATGTCGGCACGGAGTGATTCCCTGAATGGTATCGCATCCAGGATCCTGTAGCGCATATTCACGCTCATCCCCGGGTGAAAGTTGCCGTACCCGGCCGGTTGTGCGATCAGAGGATGGTCGAATGGTTCCGGCCGGCACCATGCGTATCCGTAGTAATCCTCCGTCCCTGTTCCGAAGGATGAGGGGAAAGTTTCTCCGTCGGTGTAGATCTTCTCGTCACCCTCGCCCCACCAGGCGTCAGCAGTGTTGAAAACCAGCACTGCGTCACCGGCATATAACCCTTTGCCCTTCAGCCCGGCAATATTCAGGTCAGTGTGCAGCCCCGTTCCCCCGGTGTTCTCTGAGCCGGCAGTTTCAAACCCCGGGTACTCCTTCCAGGACGCTCCGAAATGCATTGAGTTTTCATCCCACCTGTAGGGTGCAAGCGTAACCAGCGTTTCCACAGCAATAGTGTCACCGGTACTGTTGAGGATGCTTATCCTGCAACTGTCGCGGAACGGCATCAGCCATGAAGAGCTCAGCGTGCCGTCAGTATCTGTGGCTGTGAAGCGGGTTCGACAGGGGTTGTATGTGTAACCGGTGCCGAAGAAGTTACCCGCCGGCACCTCCACGGTCCTGTGGCCATCGAACCACATCCGGATGACGGTTCCTTTCAGCAGGGCTGCAGTATCGGATCCGGAGAGCCTGAGTGAGAGGTTGCTGACAGCAAGGTTTTTCCCTGATAATGATATCCGGCATTCTGTGCCGGGAGGGAACACCCCGTCGGATGATCTCTGCTCTTTACCGGTTGCCTGGCTGCTGCCCGCCTTGTCGAGGTCCGCAGCACATTCTGCGATGGCAAGGGTGTCATCGCGGAACGTTTCGCTTTTTGCTGAGATAATCCTGGTCCCTTCTTCATACAGCCGGGTATCAATGTTGTAATAAATAGAGGGTTTGCGTCTCTGTGGCGTAATGAGTACAGAGTCGTTTTCAAGGGTGATCATGCACTTTTCAGCAAACGGGATGGGGAGGTAGAGGTTGTATCCGCGGCGTTGCGGTTCCGTCAGCGGTGAGACTGATGTGCTGAGGGGTCCGGGGGCCAGAACACCTCCGCCAACCAGTTCCGGAGCCATGCCTTCAACTACCGGTTCGGTCCGGCCGTCGATATAGACCCTGATATATGAGTTCAGGGCGTCTTCATTTCCGAATGTCATCCACCAGCGGACGATGGCGCCGGGGCCGTCTGCCTCGAGCATGACATATTCACGCCGTCCGCCGGTGGTCTCCTCGCGGATGAAATGGGTGTAGTCATTGTTGGCGTACCATCCCGCGCTGTCAGGGTGGATGCTGCGTCTGTCGTACGAGCTGAATTGCACCAGCCTGTAGTCTGGTGAGGGGTATCGGGTCAGCGTTTCTGCGGAAGCCATCTCCCGGAGCAGTGACCGGAATGTGATCACGGTTTCATTTTTGCAGGATGAGAGCAGGCAGGCGGCGGCCATAATCAGGAACAGGTGGCTGATGATTCCGGATTTTTTCATTGGTCAGGGGTTTGGGAATAAAGTTATTCATTCTTTTACAATTCTAAATGCCCTACGGGCAATATCAACCGGGGGACATTACTGCCAACTGCCGACTGGTACTGCCAACTGCCGACTGGTACTGCCAACTGCCGACTGGTACTGCCAACTTCTAAGTATAAATACTCCCGGCAAAATGGGTGTTAATCCCGTTCCCGGCGTCATAAGTCATTGCTAATTTTGAATTTCCCTAAAATGGCTATGCCCGAACCTATGGAAGATCTCTATTCAAGGCTGTTGCAGGATATACGTTTCGAAGAGGGACTGAAGGCCTGCATGAACTGCGGTATATGCACAGGCATATGTCCGGCAGCCGAATATTACAACTATGATCCGCGAAGGGTTGTCGACCTCGTTCAGACCCGCAACAATGATGTTATCAGGGAGTTGCTGAAGAGCGAGACCATATGGTACTGCGGACAGTGCATGAGCTGCAAGACCCGGTGCCCGAGGGGCAACACCCCCGGCATGGTCATCATGGCCCTCCGCAAGCTGTCGCAGGAGTTGGGATACTTCACCGCCTCCGAGAAGGGGAGACAGCAGTTCGCCATCAAGCGGACCGTGGGCGACAATGTGCTGAAGCACGGCTACTGTGTCGTCTCCTATGACGTCGACCCTGCAACTCACCCTGAGCAGGGACCGGCATGGGAGCATTACTATAACCATCTCGACGACTCCCTGGCGCGGTTGGGAGGTGAGCTCAACGGCAAGGAGGGTCCGACGCGCAAGATAGCCGATGATGTGCTTGACGAGCTGAGAAGCATCTTTGAGGTGACGGGAGGCAAGGATCTCTACGACGCCATCGAGGTGGCTTCGGAACAGAAAGCTGAAGAGATGGGCATGGAGTTTAAGAAGGAGGGCAGGGACTTTGAATACTACAGGCATGTGGTGTCAGCCGACAACGGCTCGCATCAGTGTGAAACGGAAGACGTAAGGAGGGATATCTATGAAACCCGAAGGTAAGAAGCGCATCTGGGCCGAGTACCAGAAGGAGATTCCTGACGACCACTTCTTCTATGTGAGGTCGTGCATCCGGCAGACATTCTATGCCGGGTCGGAACAGTATTTCCTGAAGATACTGAGGGAGGATCTGGGTAAGGATGTCTTCGAGGACCCGCGTCACACCACCTGCACGGGCATCGGTTATCACGGTGACGTGGTCCCCTTTGAGACCATACAGACAGTGGTGGCGCGTCATTTAGCGCTGGCAACAGAGGCCGGGTACAGGCATATTGCCATTTCCTGCGTCACCTCATTCGGCATCTACTCTGAGATACTGGAGACCTGGAAACACTTCCCTGAGACCCTGGCCCGCACCCGTGAGGATCTGTACAAAGCTACGGGCCGCACCTTTGAAGTGCCGGAGACCATATCACACACCAGTGACATAATCTATAAATTCAGGGATGAGATAGCCCGCAAGGCAAAGTATAACCTGGTCGATATCAAGACGGGAAAGCCCTTGAAGGTTGTTGAGCACATCGGGTGTCATTATTCAAAGATGTTCCCGAAGTACGGTGTCGGCGGGGCCGAGTTCCCGCACGTGCTGATAGGCATGATAGAGGCATGGGGCGGCGATGTCATTGACTACCCTGAGCGGCGTCACTGCTGCGGCTTTGGTTTCAGGCAGTACCTTGTACAGGCCAACAGGGGCTATTCGCTCTTTGCTTCGCGCAAGAAGTTCGAATCTATGGAGCCTTACCGTCCTGATATGATCATTGCCAACTGCCCGGGATGCACCATGTTCATGGACCGCTGGCAGTATACAATAAAGGAGATTGACGGCATCACCTATGGAGCTGACGGTCAGGGCATTCCCGTGCTCACCTATGAGGAGGTTGCCGGCCTGGTCCTGGGCTATGATCCCTGGGAGCTGGGACTCCAGTATCACAATGTGCAATCGTTGCCTCTTCTTCGCAAGATGGGCATCAAGGCTGACCCGGCACGCCGTTTCCTTGCAAAGGATGGCAAAAGGCTGCCCGAGCCAGCAAACCTGATTAACGGATGAAAACAGTGCCCAAACATGTCCTTGTTGCCGGTGGCGGTGTGGCTGGCATGGAGGCCGCCGGCGCGTTGGCAGAGATGGGTTACAGGGTCACCCTGGTGGAAAAGGGTGATGATCCCGGCGGACATCTCCTGCAGTGGCACGCCCTCTTCCCTGACCGCAGGCCGGCGGATGAGGTGAGGAGCTACCTGAGGAAGAGGGCAGGACACAATAACATCACCATCATTACCAGCACTACCGTTGAAAAGGTCAGGCATCACCCCGGTGGCGTGAGGGTGATCCTCTCGGGCGGGACCGAGGAGGAGGCTGATGCAGTGATTGTAGCCACCGGGTTTGACCTTTTCGATGCTCACCGTAAGGAGGAGTATGGCTATGGTATCTATGACAATGTCATTACCTCAGTTGAGCTTGAGGGCATGTTCAACAGAGGCAGGCTGGAAAAAGCCGATGGCACGGTGCCGTCACGCATAGGGCTGATCCATTGTGTAGGATCGCGCGACGAGAAGGTCAATAACAACCACTGCTCCAAGGTATGCTGCGTGACAGCCGTCAAGCAGGCGATAGAGATAAGAAAGATGCTGCCCTCATGTGAGGTCTTTTGCTTCTACATGGATATGAGGATGTATGGGCCTTATTATGAGGAGCTTTACCGTGAGTCGCAGGAGGTCCATAATGTGAACTTCATCAGGGGGAAGGTATCAGAAGCATCAGTAAATATCAACAACAGGCTGGTAATCAAGGTAGAGGACACACTGGCAGGGAGACCTCTCAAGATGGAGCTTGACATCATGGTGCTGATGGTAGGGATGGAGATGGCTGAAGCAGGAGCGAAGCTTGCCGAAGCATCCGGTTTCAGGCAGGGCATCAACAGGTTCCTGGAGTCAGGAGACCAACATTACGGCAATAACCTGAGCGGTATCAGGGGGGTCTTTTATGCCGGCACCTGTACGGCGCCGATGAACATAACCGATACCATCTCTCATGCCAGGGCAGCAGTGGCTGAAACGGTAAGGTATCTGAAGGGATGATGAGTGCAGCAGGGGCAAATAAGTTCGGATTCGTCATCAACCGCAGCAGGCTGATAGATTACGACTCCTCTGACAGGAAGGTGAGGGAGTATATCACGAGCAGGGAGCCCAGTTTCAGGCTTTGTTTTGCCTGCGGCGGGTGTACGGCTGCCTGCACTGCCGGCCAGCATACGTCATTCAATCTCAGGCGGATGAATACCTACATAAGAAGGGGTGAGATAGAACCCCTTCGCGAGGAGGTGACCCGCTGCATGTTGTGCGGCAAGTGCCTGCTTGTCTGTCCCCGCGGGGTCAATACCCGCAATGTGGTGGCTGTGGCTGCAGATGCAATCAGAAAGCTGGAGAGAAATGAACTCTGATCTCTTCATCATACCGTTTAACCTTGGGCTGTATTTTATCCTTATATACAGCGTGGTGCGGAGTGTGGCATGGTTCCGCAACCTATCCCGTCCGGATAAACTGCGACTCCAGAGGGGTTTCTTCGGAAGGCCTTTCATGGACAGTCTGAGGGAGATCTTCATGGAGAGCCTGTTACACCGGAAGATCTTCAGGAAGAATCCTGTGCTTGGGTACATGCATATGAGCCTGGCATTCGGCTGGTTCCTGCTGATAGTCTTTGGCACCATCGAAGCCGATTTCTTCAGTGAGAAGCATCTGAACCCGCCGTCGCATTCCATCTTCTTCAGGTGGTTCAATCCCGATCACGGAGCGGAGGGATTGGCACGCATCTATAATGTATGGATGGATTTCCTGCTGGCATTTATCCTGTCAGGGCTGTTACTTGCGGTGATAAAGAGATTCACCCCCCGGCTGATGGGGATAAAGAAGACCACTAAGCATACCTGGACAGACCGGCTTGCACTGACGAGCCTCTGGCTGATTTTCCCCTCGAGGCTGTTTGCAGAGAGCTTTACCTGCGGAGCGCATGGCAGTGGCAGTTTTCTCACGGGTAACCTGGGCAGTGCCCTGGCGTCATTCCTTCCTGCGGCAGAGATAGCTCCCTGGTTCTGGTGGCTATACTCCCTCTCACTGGGAGCATTCTTCTTTATGTTGCCTGTTTCCAGGTATTTCCATATTCCCGTGGAGCTCTTCCTGATCTTTATGCGTAACTCGGGAATTACCACAGGTGACAGACACTCATCATATACCGAGGTGCAGACGCATGCCTGCTCATCATGCGGGGTGTGCATAAGCGTATGCCAGATGAGCTTTGCTGCAGGCATAAATAATATCCAGTCGGCTTACTTCATTAAAGGACTCAGAAATGACCGTGACATAGCTGCCATCACAGCAAATTGCCTTATGTGCGGCAGGTGCGAAGAGGTTTGTCCTGTAGGTATTGAGCTGGGACCCATGAGGCTGATAGAGAGACGCCAGGGAGAGAGAGAGGACAAAACACTGAGTCTGTCTGAGAGATACTCTGTCATGAGGAAGAGGAGCATTACCGACAGGGTGCCGACGCAGTCATACGCGTATCTTGTCAGGGAAGAGCCGGATAAGGCAGAGGTACTCTTTTTCGCCGGTTGCATGACTCATCTCACACCTTCGGTTATTGTCGCCATGAAAAAGATCATGGACAGTGCCGGGGTGAAGTACAGGTTCATGGACGAGAAGGGGGGTGTCTGCTGTGGCAGGCCGCTTATGCTTGCAGGCAGGGACAGGGAGGCGAGAGAGCTGATAAATCATAACTCAGATATCATCTGGAAGTCGGGAGCTAAGATTCTGGTGACATCATGTCCTATCTGTTACAAGGTGTTCAGAGAGAGCTATTATCTCGAAGCCACGTTGATGCACCACTCCGAGTTTATCAACCTGCTTATTGAGGAGGGTTCGCTACGCCTTGGTTACCTGCACAGGAAGGTTGTATATCATGATCCGTGTGAACTTGGACGGGGTTCAGGCATTTATGAGGAGCCACGGGCTGTAATCAGCTATGTGGCCGAGCTGCAGGAGACCTCACAGGAGCGAACCATGTCACTATGCTGCGGAGGGAGCCTGGGCAATCTGACCCTTGCATCAGAAAAGAGGGCCATGATTGCAACCGACGCGGCACGCACCCTGACCATTTCATCTCCTGATGAGCTCATCACGGCCTGCCCGCTATGCAAGAAAACATTCGTTCAGGCAACAAGAACTAAAGTCAGCGATATATCCGAGCTTGTAGCTGCCGCCCTGCCTGCACCGACAACAAGAGTAGCCAAAAGAAGAGTTGCAAGGGCAACAATCAGGGCAAACGGTGCCGGTTGATAACTTTCTGGCAGTCATAATCATTTGATAATAGGGTATATTAAAAATAAAAAAAATGCATTTACTTTGAGGCCGCAAATTCCGGATGAACTCTGGAATGGTTTTTGAGGTTTTGGAATTGGAAACTATTAGTGGGAGTATGAAAAGAGTTTTTTATGATTTTGCTGTTTTAGCTCTTGCAGCTGTTATTGGTTTTACATCGTGCGGTAATGATGGAGGTAACAGGGGAGCGGATGAGAAAGGTATAACCGGTAACGTTGACAGCCGGGAGGAAGGCGTTGTGTTGCGTATTGCTGATGCAGGGCTCATTCAGGTGGATGACAACCCTGGGTATAACACTGCCGAATGGCTCTTCACGGTTGACAAGCCCGGACGCTATGAAGTATGGCTTTCCACACTGACAATTGATACCACAAGCCTTCATTTCAATGATAATGTGATTATCACTGCCGGTGAGACCAGACTGGCAAAGAAGCCCATAGGTGACGAGATAGTGACTGATGACCAGAGCGTAAAGAAACCCTGGTTCAGGGCTGATGCGCATATGGGATCAATTTTCTTTGCCAACCCCGGCGAGTATCCGGTACAGGTTATCAGTGACAGGGTGGAGCCTTATCCGTCTGATGTGTCACAGCTAAGCATGGAAGAACATACCCTGATTGCTTCAGTGATACTTAAGCCAACAGTTAACTGAGTATCAGGCGGGCCGGGCTAATGTGCCTGACGGATCCTTTTTTCGATCCATTTTCTTGCATTTACGAACGCTTTCATCCATGGCGTAACATCGTCATTGTGTCTGTCAGCAGGGTAGTGAGCGCATTGCCAGGGGAGGAATGCTCTTTCCAGGTGGGGCATCATGGCAAGATGCCTGCCGTCGGCCGAACAGATACCTGCAACATCATACATTGAACCGTTGGGATTAGCAGGGTAGCTGCTCATGCTGTATTTCATGACAATGTTGTATTTCTCCTCCGTGTAGGGCAGGATGAACCGGCCTTCGCCATGGGCAACCCATATTCCCAGTTCCATACCACCTAGCCCGTTGAGCATGACGGATTGGCCATCAGTGATCTTCACTCCCAAAAAATTTGATTCAAACTTTTGTGAGGCGTTGTGCTCCAGGCGTGGCATCTGGTCGTGTTCAGGCACTATCAGTCCCAGTTCGGCCATTAACTGGCAGCCATTGCATACACCAAGAGAGAGGGTGTCATTCCTCTTATAGAACCTGTCAAGTGCTTCCCTTGCTTTTTTATTGTACCTGAACGCTCCGGCCCAGCCCTTTGCTGATCCCAGAACGTCAGAGTTGGAGAAACCTCCCACGAAGACTACCATGTTAAGGTCTTCAAGTGTTTCCCTGCCTGAGATAAGGTCGGTCATATGGACATCCTTTACATCGAATCCGGCCAGCCACAGGGCATATGCCATCTCGCGGTCGCCGTTCACGCCTTTCTCCCTTATTATTGCCGCCCTCATCCCGGTCTTCTTCTTCCGGTCAGGTGTGATGCCCAGAGGCCTGAAGGTGCCGTTGAAGTCCTTCATCTTGAAGTGTAGGGCTTTCCTTCCATGGTTCTCATATCTCTCTTTTGCCAGCACCGGCCCGCACTGCCGGCGGTCAAGCAGGTATGAACTCCTGTACCACAATGATCTGCAGCTGTCTATGTTGAATTCATGATGTGCCTCACCGTTGGCCACGAACAGTATCCTTTCACTCACCGGGTGTCCAATGGGAACGAACCGTATCCCTCTATCAAAGAGGAACTCTTCTGTCTCACTCTCATTCTCCACCTGTATGATCACGCCGGGATTCTGGCTGAAAAGCAGCTTCACGGTGTCGTTCTCGCCGATTTCGGAAAGGTTCAGGGCCATTCCTCCCTCGCTGTTCGCGAAGCACATCTCCAGCAGGGTAACTATCATGCCCCCTGCAGAGATATCATGTCCTGCAATTATCTTTCCTTCCTTTATGAGCAGCTGCAGCGTCTCGAAGGCAGCTGCGAACTGTTCCGGATCAGCCACCCCCGGGGTACTGTCGCCCAGTGTGCCAAGTGTCTGGCAGAAGGCAGAGCCTCCCAGCTCATGTCTCATGCCGCTCATGTCTATCCATATGAGTGCAGTGGAGGAGTCGTTCCTTATCACCGGACTGACAATGCTTCTCACATCCTCAACACCGGCAGCGGCAGAAATAATTACTGTACCGGGTGAATAGACCGTGCCGTCAGGGTATTTCTGGGTCATTGACAGGCTGTCCTTGCCGGTGGGGATATTTATTCCAAGTGCTACGGCAAAGTCGCTCGCGGCCTGTACGGCATCGTAGAGTCGTGCATCCTCGCCGGGGTTCTTGCATGGCCACATCCAGTTGGCTGAGAGCGAGACGCTTCTCAGTCCGTCAGGGAGGGGAGCCCACACAATGTTGGTAAGCGCTTCGGCTATTGAGAGTACTGATCCGGCGGCGGCACTGACGAGGCCTGCCGCAGGGGCGTGGCCCAGTGCGGTGGCCATGCCGTTCAGGCCGCGGTAATCGAGTGTGATGGCACCCAGGTTGTTAAGTGGCAGTTGCAGCTCACCGGCGCACTGTTGCATGGCTATTCTGCCGGTGACCGAGCGATCGACCTTGTTCGTCAGCCAGTCTTTGCATGCCACCTCCTCAAGCTGCAGGACAGCATCGAGGTACCTGGCAGGGTCAGAAGGGTCATAAGTGACCGGTACAGCAGGGCTCGCCATGGTGGTGTCATTCATGATTGTGCGCGGGGGCTTGCCAAAAAAGTCGCTCAGCTGCAGGTCAATGGGTTTATCTCCCGTTACGGAGTTGCAGAATGTGAACTGATTATCACCGGTTACCTCACCGATGATGTATATGGGAGCCCGTTCTCGGTGTGCCACCGCGGTCAGGGTCTCAACGTCAGCTTTGCGGATGACCAGTCCCATCCGTTCCTGCGACTCATTGCCGATGATTTCCCGGGCCGAGAGGGTAGGATCACCCACCGGCAGTTTGCTGATATCTATCTTTCCCCCGGTCTCTTCCACCAGTTCGGAGAGGCAGTTGAGGTGGCCGCCGGCACCGTGGTCATGAAGTGATACCACAGGGTTATGGTCACTCTCGGCCATGGCCCTGAGGGCATTATAGACTCTCTTCTGCATCTCGGGGTTGGCGCGCTGTACGGCATTCAACTCTATGGCGCTGTCATAGGCGCCCGTATCTACAGAAGAGACCGCACCACCTCCCATGCCAATACGGTAATTATCGCCGCCGAGGAGAACAATCAGATCTCCCTTTTCGGGTGTGTCCTTGTTGCTGTCAGCTTTCTTTCCGAGGCCGATGCCTCCGGCAAGCATTATCACCTTGTCAAAGCCGTAGTGCTTCAGTTCAGTGAAATGTTCGAAGGTCAGCACAGAACCACAGATCAGTGGCTGGCCAAACTTGTTCCCGAAGTCGCTTGCACCGTTGGAGGCCTTGATCAGTATCTCTTCCGGGGTCTGGTAGAGCCATTTCCGAGGCTCCGTGAATCCTTCCCATTCCCTCGGGCCGTCAGGCCTGGGATATGAGGTCATGTATACTGCAGTGCCGGCAATTGGGAGGGATCCCTTGCCGCCTGCTATGCGGTCACGTATCTCTCCGCCGGTACCGGTGGAGGCGCCGTTGAAGGGTTCAACAGTGGTGGGGAAGTTATGGGTTTCGGCCTTCAGTGTAAGCACGGATTGAAAGTATCTGACACCGAACCAGTCAGGTTTGTCCTGTGTTGCCGGAGCAAACTGTTCTGCCACGGGGCCGTCGAGGAAAGCACAGTTGTCCCTGTATGCAGAGACAACATGATTCGGATTTTCCTTTGTGGTTCGTCTGATCAGCCCGAAGAGGGAGTTGTCGCGTTCGTGGCCGTCAATAATGAAAGTGCCGTTGAAGATCTTATGGCGGCAGTGTTCGGAGTTGACCTGTGAGAATCCGAACACTTCGCCGTCAGTGAGTTTTCTTCCCAGGGTACGGCTGAGGTTCTCAAGGTACTCTATCTCCTCAGGACTCAGGGCCAATCCTTCCCGGGCGTTGTAGGCAGCTATGTCATCTATTTCCCTGACAGGCTCGGGTTCACGGTGTATTGTGAATATCTCCTGGTCGAGGCCGTGGTATACTCTCTGGAGCATGGGATCATGATCCGGATTCTCGACGGCAGCGGGAAAGAACTCTTCTATCCGTGATATGCCCGTCACAGCCATATTCTGTGTCATCTCCACGGCGTTGGTGCTCCAGGGGGTGATCATCTCCCGGCGGGGACCGATGAATGTTCCGCTGACAGTATAATCCGGCACAAGGGTGGCATTCCCGAAGAGCCAGGAGAGCCTGTCAGTCTCATCCGCTGAGAGTTGTCCGGAGACCTCGGCAGCAATAATGCTTCCCGCAGAGGTACTGAAAAAGAGTATCTTTTGATTGTCCATGACAATAAAAATGCTATGAAATGAAGAGCAGGATGCTCACGGTCCAAAGATAAATAAATTGGGATTTCCCGTGGAAAAACTTTCAGATGCTACGGCCGAGGCCTGAAGAATAGGTTTTCAGCGCACGCTTACGTGCCATGGCATGGTCAACCACGGGTTGGGGATAGGAGGGGGTTTCAAGCTCGTGCACCCACCTGCGCACATACCCGAGCCCGGGATCAAACTTACGTGTCTGTTCAGCAGGATTGAACACCCTGAAGTAGGGTGCCGCATCACATCCTGTACCTGCGGCCCATTGCCAGTTGCCGTTATTTGATGAGAGCTCGTAATCGAGGAGTTTGCCGGCGAAGTATGCCTCCCCCCAGCGCCAGTCGATGAGCAGATGTTTGGTCAGGAAGCTGGCAGTGATCATCCGCACCCTGTTGTGCATGAATCCTGTGGCATTGAGTTCACGCATGCCTGCATCCACGATGGTGTACCCGGTCATGCCGTCGCACCATCGGGCGAACTCCTCCTCGTTATTGCGCCACTGTATGGCGTCATACTTCGGTCTGAAGGATGTATCCGTGACATGCGGGAAGTGCCACAGGATGCTCATAAAAAACTCTCTCCATATCAGCTCGTTGAGCCACGTCTCATTGAGGTCCAGAGCGGTCCTGACCAGGCTTCGGATGCTGACCGTTCCGAA
>JAAZAP010000149.1 GCA_012514255.1 Bacteroidales bacterium
ACAGGAATCACATTGGTGATGCTGACATGGAGCTTCTGTGGTGTCCGCCACGCGGTGACATGGTTCAGGAGGCTGTTGAAGCCGCCTCGGCGGCAGATGCAGTGATAGTGGCCCTGGGACTCTCGCCGAGGCTTGAAGGGGAGGAGATGAGCGTTAAGCTTGAGGGCTTTGAAGGCGGTGACCGCACCAGCCTGAGCCTGCCGGCAATACAGGAGGATCTCCTGGATGCACTGCTCGCCACAGGCAAGCCTGTGGTGGTGGTGCTCATGACCGGCAGCCCGGTGGCATCACTACGGGCACAGGAGCAGGCCGCCGCTGTGCTGCTTGCAGGTTATCCCGGAGTGGAAGGCGGGAATGCCATTGCTGATGTGATCTTCGGAGACTTTAACCCTGCCGGGCGCCTGCCTGTGACCTGGTACCGGTCAGTGGATCAGTTGCCCCCGTTTGGAGAGTATGATATGGTAAACCGTACCTACAGGTATTTCAAGGGAACGCCCCTTTATCCTTTCGGGTACGGATTGAGTTATACCACCTTTGCCTATTCGGACCTCGTAGTGCCGGCAAAGGCCGTCGCCGGCACAGAGGTAAAGGTGAGTGTGACTGTCACCAATACCGGGAAAATGGCAGGTGACGAGGTAGTGCAGCTTTATCTGACTGATGAGAAAGCTACTACGCCGAGACCTCTCAGGCAGCTTGAAGGATTCGACCGGATAACCCTGAGGCCAGGGGAGAGCAGAAGGGTTGAGTTTACCCTGGAACCGGAGCAGTTCTCAATACTCAACAATAAGGATATAAGGGTTATTGAGCCCGGATGGTTCACCGTGGCCGTCGGAGGCCGGCAACCCGTAACAAAAGGCGGGGAGAAGGCTGACACCGGTATTATGACAAAACGGCTGCAGCTTACCGGAAGAGAAATCTCTGTGAACGAGTAAACAATTGCGGCTGACTCACCGTTAATTGTCTGTGACAGCAATAGAAAAAAACAGGCGACGGACAGGATGGGTGGTCATTCTGACAGCCGTGACAATGGTCATAGAGATCATCGCCGGTTGGCTTACCGGATCTATGGCACTGATGGCTGACGGTATACACATGGGATCACATGTGCTGGCTATCGGACTCAGCTGGGCCGCCTATGTGCTTGTACAGAGGCTCTCGTCAAACCCCTCCTTCACCGGCAGCAGGGATAAGATACTGACCCTGGCCGGCTATACCAGCGGATTAATTCTCCTGATATTCGCGGCAATGATCATCGCAGGCGCTATTGGAAGATTCGTCAATCCACGGGTCATCGAATACCGGGAGGCTATTATGATAGCTTTCATCGGACTGGGAGTCAATATACTGAGCGCATTCCTCCTGCATCATGACCATGAGGAAGAGGATAAGAACATCCGGGCTGCATACCTCCATGTGCTGGCTGATGCCGTAACAAGCGTCGCGGCCATTGTCGGGCTGACTGCTGCCATGATCTGGGGACTCCCCTATATAGATGCCATTGCTGCATTGATAAGCTCTGCTGTAATCATTAAGTGGTCAACAGGCCTGCTAAGGGACGCAGGGAAGGAACTTATCTCCTGAATGTCCTAAAAAAAGTTAAATCGGAATGTTCATGAGATTTGTCATGATGAGCCTATTATACATGCATTTAATTTGCCATTGCCTAATTAGTGTATCTCTTACACTTTAGTCTTTTGATGGATTTGTTATCAACAAATACCGGATTATAAGACAGTTTAGGTTTTAGGGGTTATTTTTGTACCGTCCCGGACAACCGGGACGGTCTTCTTTATATCCGGTAAGGTTTCAATGGTTATCTTTGTGAGCATGTTGACTGATTATGCTTCCTCCTGAATTTACTGAACGGATCAGAACCCAGCCCTTCATTGATGCCGGCAGCCTCTCGGAGGCTTTAGGCAGACCTGCAGTCACATCAGTCAGGGTCAACAGGTTGAAGTGGCCACATAAGATCACGGTGTATGAACAGGTTGGGTGGGAGCCGGATGGTTATTATCTTCCCGGGAGGCCTCTTTTCACTGCTGATCCGTTGTTTCATGCGGGGGTTTATTATCCGCAGGAGTCTTCAAGCATGTTCATGGGTGAGATGTTCCGGCAGCTGGCTGCCGGCATGAGTGGACTCCGAGTGCTTGATCTCTGTGGTGCTCCGGGAGGCAAGAGCACCCATCTGGCAGGACTGCTCGGTGATCATGGTCTGCTGGTGGCCAATGAGGTGATCAGGTCACGCGCTTCCGTACTGGCTGAAAATGTAACCAAGTGGGGAACAGGCAACGTAATTGTCACCAGTGCTGACCCGTCTCGTTTTGCGTTGGTGCCCGGATTCTTTGATGTTATTGTCGCGGATGTTCCGTGTTCAGGTGAGGGAATGTTCAGGCATCCGGCTGCTGTGGCTGAGTGGTCACCTCAGAATGCAAGGCTTTGTTGCGAGCGTCAGCTCAGGATAGTGATGGAGTCATGGCCTGCACTCAGGCCCGGAGGGATCCTCATTTATTCAACCTGCACATTCAATCCCGCCGAAAACGAAGAAAACATATCATGGGTAAGAGACAAGACCGGCGCAGTACCGCTCAGTGTTGATCTCCCTCCGGGAAGCCCGGTTGTAAACATTCCTTACAAAGGTGTTGAAGGTTACGGTTTTCATCCCGGAAGGGTAAAGGGTGACGGATTCTTCATCGCTGCCTTGCAAAAACCCGGAATTGCCGGTGATACTGACGGTAGCAGCGGGTATAAGGCGGGTCGGGGTCCTGAGGTAAGAATCAGCAAGAATGCAACAGTCAGGCCTTCGTCCCGGGCATTTGACCTGAGCCGGTCACTTGCCTCCTTTGATCGCAGCAGGGTGGTGATGTATGAGGGAAGGATAATTGCCCTGGCCGCAGAGGCTGGACTGTACAGTTACATAGAAAAAAACCTCCCTGTCATCAAGTCGGGTACAATGATAGGCGAGGTGAAGAACGGAGTACTGATTCCCGCACATGACCTCGCGATGTCAGTGAAGATAAAGGAGGAATCATGGCCGTGGCATACCCTTACACTCAAGGAATCTCTCCAATACCTGCGGCTTGAGCCACCTGATGCCTCCCGGATGGTGGCAGGCAGGATTCTGATGAAATACCGTGGCGTGCCGCTGGGATTTGCGAACAATCTTGGAAACCGGGTAAACAACGGCTATCCCCGGGCATGGAGGATAAGGATGGACAGCACGGATGATCCGGTTGAAATCTTATAGACAATTTGTTGTTGAACTAAACTTTCACATTTTATACTTGTTCTCATTGAAAAGAAATTACTCTATTTTTATCCATACAAATTTTCCTCTGATGAAAACAGACATTGAGATTGCTCAAAGTGCAGAGATAAAGCCGATCACGGAAGTTGCAGGCAGGCTCGGACTCAAACAGGACGACCTGGAGCTGTACGGCAAGTATAAGGCAAAACTCCCTCTTTCGCTCATTGATGAAAAGAAAATAGCCAGATCGAAGCTTATTCTGGTTACCGCCATCACACCAACTCCGGCCGGTGAGGGTAAGACCACCACGTCCATCGGCCTTGCCCAGGGCCTTAACCAGCTGGGCAAGAGAGCTACGGTAGTGCTCAGGGAACCATCGCTTGGACCGGTCTTCGGCATCAAGGGTGGTGCAGCCGGAGGAGGTTACTCCCAGGTGATACCGATGGAGGACATAAACCTTCACTTTACCGGAGATCTCTCTGCCGTGGAGAAGGCTCACAATCTGCTCTCTGCAATGATTGACAATAACATCCAGGCTTCTGATGGTGGTCTGGGCATTGATCCGAGGACCATTTCATGGAAGAGGGTAATGGACATGAATGACCGGGCATTGCGTGACATCGTTATCGGTCTTGGCGGCACAACCCAGGGTATTCCCAGGGAGACCGGCTTTGATATCACTGCCGCCTCTGAGGTGATGGCCATCCTTTGTCTTGCAACGAGCATCAGTGACCTGAAGGAGCGACTGGGGAACATCTTCATTGGATATACCTATGATGGGAAACCTGTGTTTGCACGTGACCTTCGTGCCCAGGGAGCCATGGCGGCGCTTCTCAAGGAAGCCCTGAAGCCCAACCTGGTGCAGACACTTGAAGGTACCCCGGCAATCATCCACGGCGGACCCTTTGCCAACATAGCACAGGGAACAAACTCAATTGTTGCCACCCGCATGGGATTGTCACTGAGTGATTATGTGGTGACCGAGGCCGGCTTTGCCAGCGAGCTGGGAGCCGAGAAATTCTTTAATATCAAATCGCAGGTGGGCAGGCTGAAGACAAATGCCGTGGTTATTGTCGCCACCATCAGGGCCCTGAAATATCATGGCGGAGTAAAGCTTTCCGAGCTGGGCAATGAAAACCTGGAGGCGCTGAGCAGGGGATTTGAGAATCTTGACAAGCATATTGAGAACATGCATTACTACGGATTCAGGCCTGTTGTGGCGGTGAACCGTTTCAGTTCCGATACTGATGCCGAGATAGAACTGCTCAGGAAGTACTGTGATGAACACAACGTCAGGGTAGCTGTAAACACGGCATGGGCTGACGGTGGCAGTGGAGCCATTGAGCTGGCCAATGCAGTTATTGAAGCTACTGAGTCATGCACTGACTGCTTTACTCCCCTTTATGATCTCTCATGGTCACTGGAGAAAAAGATTGAAACCATCACCACGCTTATGTACGGAGCCAGGAATGTTGAATATACGCTGGAGGCAAGGGATCAGCTGAAAAAAATTAATGACCTGGGCCTTGACACACTTGCCGTTTGCATAGCCAAGACCCAGAAATCCCTTTCCGATGACCAGACGCAACGTAACCGTCCGCGAGATTTTACCGTCCGCATAAGGAGGGTTGAATTATCATCCGGTGCGGGATTCATTGTGCCGATAGCCGGCTCAATAATGAGGATGCCCGGACTGCCCAGGACACCTTCTGCCGAGAAGATAGATATTGATGACAATGGCCAGATAAGCGGATTGTTCTGATAAAGACTTTTCCCGACATATCAGCAGCTGTTCTCGCGGGCGGAAGAGCTCAGCGCTTTGGTGGCATCAACAAAGCCCTGATTGAGGTCTCCGGCATCCCGGTCATCAGCCGGATAACCACTCTTCTGAAACCGCTCTTCACCGAGATAATTGTTGCCGGCTGGCCGCAAGGAGACCCTCTGCCGCAAGGCATGCGGTCAGTTGCCGACAATTATCCCGGCATAGGGCCTCTGGGTGGCATCGAAGCAGCCCTTAAGGCCTCACAATCACCCTTCCTGTTCGTCGTCGGTTGTGATATGCCATGGCTGTCAGAGCAGCTCATAAGGGAGCAGGCTGAGTTCTTTCTCAGGAATCCGTCTGATATCCTGTCAGCCCGCTCAGACGGTCTCCCGGAGCCTCTTCATTCGATCTACAGCAGAAGCATACACACTTCCCTGGTGACCTACATTGAACTGGGGGGTAGTCCTGCAGTAATTGATTTCTTCAAAATGGTTGATACCATTTATATCGACTTTCCCGTGACCGGTGAAACAAGAAAAGCACTTACCAACATCAACCGGCCGGAAGATATTGCCACTTGAATCTGATTTATTCCTATTTTTGGCAAAGACCTAAAGGGATCAGTTATGCGGAGATATTTAGTTTTCTTGTTCATGGCGGCTGCCATGCTGGGCTCATGCCAGAGATACCATGACTACAGTGACACGGAGTGGACGGAGAAGGATCTTCCTGAATGGGAGGATCTGACTATCAATACAGTCAGTACAGTGACTCCCCATGCCACAGTCATCAGCCACCCGGATAACAACTCTGCCCTGAGTGCGGGGTGGCGCGAATCTCCAAATGTGCTCTCTCTTGACGGGAAGTGGAAATTCAGGTACTCACCGGCCCCTGCTGAACGGCCTTACTGGTTCTTCAAGAGCGATTATGACGTGCGTGATTGGGATGAGATCCCTGTTCCTTCCACATGGGAACGGGAGGGGTACGGGGTGGCGTATTATGTCAATTCAGGATATACCTTCCCCGTGAATCCGCCGTACATTGACCATTCGGACAATCCTGTCGGATCATACAAGCGCTCCTTTACCATCCCGTCAGGGTGGAAGGGCAAAGTGGTCTTTCTCAGCTTTGACGGGGTCAGCTCCGCATTTTTTGTCTGGATCAACGGCAAGAAGGTCGGGTACAGTGAAGACAGCAAGACTACGGCGGAGTTTAATATCACACCTTTCCTGAGGAAAGGGAAAAACGATATTGCCGTGGAGGTTTATCGTTATAGTGACGGGAGTTACCTGGAGTGCCAGGACTTCTTCCGGCTCAGCGGGATCAAGCGTTCGGTATGGCTTCATGCCAGGCCAAAAGCCTTTATCCGTGATTTTTTTGCAAAGGCCACACTCGTGAATGACTATTCTGACGGCCTGCTCAATCTGTCAGTTGAGCTTGCGAACAGTGACAGGCGCCAGACAGACTTGAGGCTCGAGGCTTCCCTTTACGATGGTGATGCCAAGATCTTCGGTGAGACCAGGGAGGCGGGCCGGACTGACAGCCTGGAAGTGGTTGAGATGACTGCGGAGGTTCCCGGTATCAGGCCCTGGTCGGCAGAATCCCCTTCGCTCTACACTCTTCTTCTTACACTCGCTGACAACAGGGGACGGGTGCTTGAGAGCGTTTCGGCCAATATAGGCTTCCGCACGGCGGAGGTAAAGGATGGCCGGTTCCTTATCAACGGAAGGGCTGTACTACTCAAAGGAACCAATATACATGAACATGACCCGGTAAACGGTCATACCATTGACGAGCAGCTCATGCTGAAGGATATCAGGCTGATGAAGATGAATAACATCAATGCCGTCAGGACTTCGCACTACCCCCAGCCTGAACGCTTCTATGAGCTTTGTGACCAGTACGGCATCTACCTGATTGACGAGGCCAATATTGAATCACATGGTATAGGCTATCACCCTGATGTCACCCTTGCCCACCGGCCGGAGTGGCTCGGACAGCATATGCTGAGAACGGTCAGGATGGTTGAGAGGGATAAGAACCATCCCTCCGTCATCACCTGGTCACTGGGTAATGAGGCCGGTGACGGACAGAATTTTGTGGAAACGTATAAATGGATCAAGGGCAGGGATGAGACCAGGCCGGTGCAGTATGAGAGAGCTGAGAAGTCTACCCGCACCAGCGAGCGGCATACTGATATCTGGTGCCCGATGTATCCCCGGATCGGGGCAATTGAGGCCTATGCACTAAATGAAGGCAAGCCAGGCTTTGATCGCCCTCTAATTATGTGCGAGTATGCCCATTCCATGGGCAACAGTACCGGCAACCTGCAGGACTACTGGGATGTGATTGAGAAGTACGGGCTGCTTCAGGGCGGTTTCATCTGGGACTGGGTTGATCAGGGCCTGCTGGAGACCAGTGATGAGGGTGAGGAGTACTATGCCTATGGGGGTGATTATGGCGAAGTTGGATCTCCCAGCGACGGCAACTTCTGTTGCAACGGGCTTGTGGGGCCTGACCGGACACCCCATCCCGGTCTTGCCGAGGTGAAGAAGGTTTACCAGTATGTCGGATTTGCTCCTGCTGACCTCTCAAGAGGAATGGTTACAATCAGGAACAAGTACGATTTTACAAACCTGTCGGCTTTTAATATCACCTGGGAGGTGCTTGCCAACGGAGTACTCTTCCGGTCCGGACACCTTAACCAGCTTGCGCTTGAGCCCGGAGACTCGGTCAAGGTAGAGATACCTTTCGGAGAGATAACGGCTGCTCCGGGCACGGAGTATCACCTGGGACTTTATGTCACCAGGGCTGACGAGTGGGGCATCATTCCACAGGAACACCAGTATGCTTCAGAACAGATGCTGCTGCCCTTCTTCACACCTGCTGAGCCGGCAGAAGAGGGGACTCTTGCCCTGCTGGATCTCCGTACTGAAGGGCAGGAGCTTACCGTGGCAGGAGAGGACTTTGAAGTGATTTTTGACATATCTACCGGGGTTATAAAGTCATACCGCGCTGGCGGACGGGAGCTTCTTCTCACCGGTCCGAGGCCGGATTTCTGGAGACCGCCTACGGACAACGATTACGGCAACGGGATGGAAAAGAGAAATGCTCCATGGAAAGATGCCGGGAAAAATGCAGTGATGAAATCGGCTCATATCAGCCAGCCCGGTCTGGGACGGGCTGAAGTGCAATTCAACTTTGACATTCCTGGCGCCGGCGGCAGGAAGATAGCCGGCCTTGTGACTGAGTATACAGTACATTCAGACGGAGCAGTGGATGTCTCTTTCGACCTTGAAAAGACCGACAGGAGCCTTGAAGAGATACCCCGGGCGGGCATGCAGATGACCCTTCCCTCACTGTTCACAGACCTGATATGGTTTGGGAGAGGCCCCCATGAGAACTATGCTGACCGCAAGACTTCTGCCTTCGTGGGGGTGTACGAGAGTTCTGTGGCTGACCAGTACGTGCCTTACCTGAGACCGCAGGAAAATGGCTATAAGACTGACACCAGGTGGCTGAACATCACTGACAGTGAAGGCAGGGGACTTCGTTTCGAGGGAGAGCCGCTCTTCTCATTCGCTGCCATGAACTACCTGCATGAAGATTTTGAGTCGCCCGGTAATCTTGCAGGCTACAGGCCTGATGCGAAGCTCGTCAACAGGCATATCAGTGATGTCATCCCGCGTGACCTGGTAAGGGTGAACATTGACTACGGCCAGATGGGATTGGGAGGAGACAACTCCTGGGGAGAAAGGACCCATCCGCAATATTGCCTCACAGATACAAGGTACAGCTACTCATTCAGGATGGTGCCTCTGAAATAGCAGTGCTGCTGATATCTCTTCTGCTTCTCTCTTTCTGCTACTGCCCTGCAGGTGATATCTCCACCTGAAGCACGCTGCTGCTGCCGGTGATTATATTATCTACACTGTAAGTGAGAGGCTCAGTGAGATATTTTCTGTCAGCGCTGACAATCACCATGCCTCTGGCAGGTATGGTAAGGACTGCCGGTGCTCCTTCAGGTCCTCCGGAGAGCATCATCGGGATATCAGAGGTGTTGATCAGTTCAAACCTGATAGTCTTGCCGTTATCTTTGAAAACCTTTCCTGTCTTTACAACAGACCTGAACATCGGAGCTGCAAACTCTTCAAATGCTGCCAGGTTATCGCCATACCATACGGCTGTCCGTCCAGCGAACATTGCCTCTCTGAGTGATTCAAGGGTGCGTTCCCTGGCGAACACCAGTGTCATTGGCCTGTGGGAATATTCGGGTGCCGCATACTGTTCGCTGATGACGCCGTGGATATCACTGTTACCCATTACTGCCAGTTTATTGTCACGGCACATATCCATCACCAGAGGGTAGTACTCAACGTTATTGTAATATTCAATTCCGTGCAGCCATCCTTTTGCAATAAGTTCATGGTGTACCTCGTACATTTTTGGGATCCCGTCAGGCTGTTGTCTTTTCCAGCCGGGATGGTTCCACTGGATGAAGGCTCCCTGTGCCACTGCTGCCTCGATAACTTTCATAAAGTCCTCCCTGACGAGTGAGTCTGTCTCCGTGATGAAGAGGGCATTGAGGTGTCCGGGAGGCATGCTCCGGGTTATCTCCGTCCCTTTCACGAGGATGATATTATAGTCGGCTGCTGTTGGTGTTGTTATCTTCCATGCCACATTATGGTCAGTAGGGATGTACTGTTTCCGGGGCTGGTATTCAATGTGATCAGTGATGGAGATGGCATCCAGTCCGTCGCGCCAGGCTTCGCCGATCCTCTGTGTTGGCCACACGTTGCCGTCAGAAAAGACTGTATGGGTATGGAAGTCGCATTTGAGTGTTACGTAGCCCGGCACTACGGGCACATTGAGGATACGTCTCTGCGCTGTGAGGGTCACCGTGACCAGCAGGAGAGAGATGATAAGGAGAAGTTTTGGTTTCATGATATAAAATCTGCGATTTGTGAGTTAATCTACTATCTGCAGGCTACAATCGAAAATCGTCAATCAAAAATCCACTGCTGCCTATTGCCTTCTGCCTAATGCCTATTATTATTTCCTGCTGCGTCTTTCCCTTTCAGTATGAACCTGTCATATACAAAGAGCATGACGCTGGCTGCGATGGCGATAACAGTGAAGAGTACCCACACCCTTGACGGATTGTATGTGTCCCACAGGTATTGTGTCAGCTGCCGGGAATCCATCCCGAAAAGCTCCTGTGCCCTGTTGAAATAGTCAGTCTGCGTAAAGTTTCCGGAGATCTCCGGTATCTCAAAACCCTTTTCAGCCACTGCTCTCTTAAGGAGCACCAGTTTGTCAGCCATTTTCTCATAGGGTCTGCCGGAGATCCATCCGGCTCCCAGGTGTCCCAGTGCTATCGGCAGGAAGGCTGTGCCCATGTACAGGGCCTTCCTGTCATGGGGTGCTATGCCCCCCAGGTATTCCTGTATTTTGGGTGATGAGGCCATCTCGCCGATACCGAAGATAAGCACACCCAGAACTATTATCCAGGGATTGAGGTTCGCGAACATCATCCCCAGTCCGAAAGCCAGGATAAAGATGCCGGTCATGATGCTGTTCAGCGGTTTGAGCTTGGCAGTAACGGAGGACACTATCAGCTGGAAGAGTATTATGAAGAACGAAGCCAGGCTTGAGATGGTAACAGTGGTTATTGTCCCCGGGGCCAACCCCAGGGTTTTTGACATGCCATCAAGGTTTACCCATGATTCCAGGAATACCGGGAAAGAATAGTAGAGCTGGTTATAGGCTGTCCAGAACACTCCTATGATCAGGAGAAAGATCAGAAACCGCCAGTCAGTGAGTGTTACGCCAATATTCCTGAATGCTATCGCGATGTTCTTCATGAAGCCTTTTCCGTCAGAGGTAACTGCCGGCTCCCGGTAAAATATCAGTGTGATGATGAGGTTCAGCACCATGGCTCCTATAGACATGTAGAAAACAGTATCCCAGCTCTTTTTGTAGAGGAGGCTTGCCACGAAGGGGCCAATGAATCCTCCTATGTTCACCACCATATAAAAGATGCCGAATCCGAGGGAGGCGGTTTGCCTGTCTGTGACCCGGGCAACGGTTCCGGATATAAGCGGTTTGAAGAGGGCTCCGGCCATTGCCAGCAGGATAAATGCCGCGAAGATGGCGCCGAAGGTCTGAAAACTGCCCAGCATGAAGAATGAAAGAATGTAGGTAAGGAATGATACTATGAGTACCTTTTTATAACCTATCCTGTCAGCAACGGCCCCCGTGATCACCGGGAGGAAATAGAGGATCATGGACGCGGTGCCCATGATGGTTCCCTTCTCCACGTTGGTAAAGCCGAGAGCCCCTGTTTCACGGGGCGAGGTAAGATAAAGGGCTATGAAGCCGTTATAGAATGCATACCATCCCCACCGTTCAAACAATTCAATGATATTGGAGATCCAGAATAACCGGGGAAATTTCTTGATTGTTTGCACAAAGCTGCTCATTGGGTATCTTTTTGAGTTTGCAAAATAATGAATTAAGCGTTACGGTTTTTCGGTTGTTCAACACTCTTCCCCGGTCTCCACGGAAGCGAAGAAGTAGGCTTCCTTCAGATCAGCATCATCCCAGGTGCAGACTCGTCGTTTACCGAAGGTGTTCATGAATCCTGTCAGGGCGGCATCACCTGTGCACATGGTGGTGTGTACAAACAATACCATAGACAGAATCCATTTCCACCATAATGGAGAGATGAGTATGAGCACCGCCAGTACAAGAGTGATTAAAATAAAGGGAGCAAGGGCAACGATGGTAAATACTCTTCTTGTGACCACGAACCGGTGTGCGGTCACATAGATGATCCCCTGGCGGAGATTGACGCCATACCTTATATCCCTGGCTCCCGCCAGCCTGAAGGGGAGTATATGGGATCCCTCATGAATGGGCACGAGTATGAGAGGTATGAGAAGCAGCCCTACAGCCAGTCCTGCGAGGACCCTTGGGTCATCGGAGGGAAATACCAGTCCGGGCCAGTACCAGGCAGAAAAGAACAATGAAGCAATGGCTGTAACCCAGACCAGGATCATGGGCAGAGAAATTGCGGAGATATGACTGATAACAAAAGGGGCGATCTCGCCGTATGGCAGGGTAAGGACCTTCTCCCATAAGGGGGAATCTTCCAGCTCTTCTATGTCAGGCACAGGTTTCATAGCTCTTCAAAGATACTTTATAACCCTGCGTGGTCAATGACTTTACTCACTTTTGGTGAAGCATGAACTCTTTGGCACGACAATTGGTTAAATTTGCAGGTGATTTATGAGAAGAGTAGTTGTCATACTTTTGTTTTTCATGCCGTCTGCAATCATTCACGGACAGGAGAAGGATACGCTTCGTGCTGACACGGTCCTTAAACTGCTGCATGTTCTTAAGACAGCCACCTTTGACGGGCAGACCTATCCGCTGATTGAGCTGAAGGAGATAACGGTCATTGGAAAGATGCCCAGGGGGGTGAGGTTTGATTACCGGAGGCATGCCAGGCTGGTGTACAATGTACGCCGTGTTTATCCCTATGCATTAATAGTAAGGAATGAGTTCGGGCGTATCAACAGGACCCTTGAGATTATGCCCGATGAAAGGGCGCGGCGCAATTTCCTGCAGCAATATGAGAAGGATCTGTTATCGCGCTATGAGGGAGATATGAGGAAGCTGACCTTCACGCAGGGCAAGATACTCATCAAGCTGATTGACAGGGAGACGCAGAACACCTCATATGATCTGATCAGGGACTACAGGGGAAAATTCTCTGCCACTTTCTGGCAGGGCATAGCTCGTATCTTTGGCACCAATCTCAAGTCGACTTATGATGCTGCCGGTGACGATTATCTCATTGAGCAGGTGATCAGAGAGATAGAGGCAGGGCGGCTGTGAGTGCTATCTGCCTGCCAGTTCCATCAATGCTTTAATAACCGCTTCAGCATCGCGTGCAATATCTGACAATGTGGCATCAAGCATGTAACAGGGTGCGGTTACGATAAGGTTTTTCCTGTCCACGGCCACCTCTCCATGCTTTTTGTTCTCATGTTTACCCCCGAGTTTTACTATGTCGGCTGCCGTACCTCTGTCATTTCCTATTGTAACCGTTACATCACCGAGTACCCTTGTAATAAGTACTGGTGATATACATAGTGCACCGATTGGTTTGCCTGCCCTGTGGGTTGACAGTATAGCCTCCTCCACAACCCTGTCAACATGGCAGTCAGTGCCGTCAAAGGCATAGGTGCAAAGGTTTTTTGCTACGCCGAAGCCGCCCGGGAAGATCAGTGCATCATAATCCGCCGCCCTGTAGTCTGTCATAGGGCTGATTTTTCCCCTGGCGATCCGTGCCGCTTCAGTGAGCACATTGCGTGACTCCTTCATCTCTTCCCCTGTTATGTGGTTCACAACGTGGTGCTGTGCCACGTTGGGCGCAAAGAGCCCGTAAGTTCCGCCGTTTTTATCAATGGCATACATTGTCATCACGGCCTCATGTATCTCAGCGCCGTCTCTGACGCCGCATCCGGCAAGTACTACTGCTGTTTTCATATTTTTTGCTATTTTTTTCCTGATAATAAAGGTATGAAAATCCCGGTTAATTACGGATGATTATTTTTTCTCCGGGTACCTGTCTGGCATTATTTGAGCAGGTTACATATTAATAACAGTTCATTTCCAATGCCGATAACCCTTCTTTTATAACGATTGAGACTAATTAAAGCGAATTTTTAGTCACAGGTGAATAAATTTCACTATTTTTACATCCAACTTGCGAGGTATGGCAGTTGTTCCTGATATATGCCATGCCGGACAGGTGATTTTTTAACCTATACCTAATTGTTAAATTTAAACTCTGATCTATGAACAGATTAAAACTGTTGCTTTCACTGTTTGTGTTTGTGTGCACAACAGCCATTATGGCACAGACGGTGACGATTAATGGAACTGTTACGTCGGCAGAGGATGGTCTTCCCATCCCGAGTGTTGCCGTGACAGTTAAGGGTACTACCCTTGGTACACTTACCGATGCTGCTGGCCGATATTCAGTCAGTGTCCCGGTTAACGCCCAGTCACTTACCTTTACTTTTGTCGGGATGAAGACAATTACCGAAGACATCAGTGGCAGAACAACCATTGATGTGGTAATGACTACCGACATGCTCGGTCTCGATGAGGTTGTAGTGACAGCGTTGGGTATCACCAGGGAGAAGAAAGCCCTCGGATACGCAGTGCAGGAGGTTTCGGGCTCTGAGTTGGCCAATGCCGAGGAGACAAACATTGTGAATGCACTGCAGGGAAAAGCTGCCGGTGTGCAGATCACAAGGGCGTCAGGCGCTGTCGGCTCCTCTGCCCAGATTCTTATAAGGGGTATCAAGTCATTTGGCGACAACCAGCCTCTCTGGGTCGTTGACGGTACTCCCATCTCTAACTCATCAAGTGGTGCCACCCAGTGGTCAGGTGTTGACTTCGGAAACAACGCTTCCGACATTGACCCTGAGATCATCGAGTCAATCTCGATTCTTAAGGGTGCAAACGCTGCCGCTCTTTACGGCAGCCGCGCCCGTAACGGTGTGGTTCTTGTTACAACCAAGAGAGGAAAGGCCGGCAAGATCAAGGTCAGTCTTTCCAACAGCACATCATTTGACAACGTTGCATGGTTGCCTACCTACCAGAACGAGTATGGCCAGGGTGTGAACGGAGAAGAATATATCTGGAAAATCCGTTCAGGAACTGCGGGTTCAGTCTATGAGGGAATGTCTTATCAGGATTATGCACACGCATATGGATTCAGGTATGTGGACGGTATGGGAGGCGGACGTGGCGATGGTACCGACGAATCATGGGGCCCGAGACTTGATGCAGGCCTGAAGCTGAATCAGTTCTTTGCTCCTGCAGATCCGTCACTCTCTCTTGCAGAGAACCTGGCAAATGCTGCCCCCTGGATTTCACATCCAGATAACGTCAAGGACTTTTTCACTACAGGAATCACATCAACATCAAGTGTTTCAATGGAAGGGGGTACCGATAACCTGACCGCCCGTATGACATATACGAACGTGCTTGAGAAAGGTACAATCCCTAACACTGACCAGAAGAGGAACCAGATCAACCTCAGCACGGTGATGGACATAAGCCCGAAGCTGAAGGTTGACGTGGCAATTAACTATTCCAAGACTAACAATGACAACCTCCCGGGCCAGGGTTATGACGTTCAGAACATCATGCAGTCAATAGGCGGATGGTTCGGCCGTCAGGTTGACATGAAGCTGCTGAAAGAGAACTGGGATACCTTCTTTGATAACGGCATGCCTTATAACTGGAACAGCAACTATCATAACAACCCCTACTGGACGGTTTACAAGAACACCACAAGCCGTAACAGGGAGAGAATCTTCGGTAATGCAACCGCCACTTACCAGATTACAGACTGGCTGAATATAGTGGGCCGTTATGGTATGGACTACTATAATGAGTTCCGCAAGCATGTTACGTACGAGGGCTCCAATGATGCTCCTTATGGTAATGGTGGTTATTTCTCGCAGAACAACCGTGACAACCGTGAGACCAACGCTGATATCTTCCTCAATTTCCAGAAAGATCTCTCAGCTTTCCAGGTATCCGGTAACCTGGGTGCATCTTACAGGAATGTGTTGTATAACTACTCGTACCTCGGTGCCAATATGCTTACGGTTCCCAACTTCTTTGATATTTCAAACGTACAGGGAAGCCCCAGCACAGATATGTACAGGTCAGAGTATGAGGAGAACAGTGTTTTCGGCTCACTTAACCTGGGTTATGCAAATCAGATTTACCTTGATTTTACTGCACGTAATGACTGGAGTTCAACTCTTCCCAAAGAGGCATGGAGCTATTTCTATCCGTCAGTTTCACTGGGGTGGATCTTTACTGAGACCTTTGGCCTGACTGACTCGGCCTTCTCATTTGGTAAGCTGCGTGCAAGCTGGGCAAAGGTGGGTAGCGATACCAGTCCTTACAGCCTCACAGCCGCCTACAGTGCAGTATCACCTTCATATGACGGCAATACACAGTTTGCTTATCCAAACCAGCTTCCTCCTATCGGTCTGAAGCCGGAATTTACAACCTCCATGGAGTTTGGAGTCGAACTTAAGTTCTTTGATAACAGGCTGGGGCTTGATGTAGCTTATTTCAACAACCTTACCAATAATCAGATCATAACAGCCGACGTATCAGGTTCTTCCGGCTTTACTTCAATGAAGATCAACGCCGGTGAGATCGAATCGAAGGGTGTTGAAGTATCTGCATATGGTGAGATTATAAGGACAAAGGACTTCTCCTGGATGACAACAATTAACTGGTCCAAGCAGAACACCATTGTCAATGAACTTGCTGAAGGTGTGACAAGCCTGGTGCTTAACAGCTCATGGTCACCCACTACAGTTGAAGCAAGGCCGGGTGAGCCGTTTGGTCAGATCTATGGTATAGCTTATCAGAGAGATGCAGATGGCAACAAACTGCTTGACGGAGGATTCGAGATTCGTACAGATGCTCCTGTTGTATGCGGAAATACTCTGCCTGACTGGCTTGGAAGCATCAACAACAGCTTCCGCTACAAGCAGTTTACCGGCAATTTCCTTATTGATGCCAAGTGGGGTGGTGATATCTTCACAGTAACCAAATGGTTTGGCGACTATTCCGGTATAACCGAGGTAACGGTTGCCAACGGTATCAGGGAGAATGGAATGGTTGCTGAAGGTATAGACGTCAATACCGGCCAGCCAAACACTACCAGGGTTTCTACACAGGCTTACTTCGGGAACTACTGGGATTTTACAGAACCCGGCGTTGTTGACGGTACCTATGTAAAGCTCCGTGAGATTAATCTGGGTTATGACATCAGGTTCAGGAACATGATGGTAAGTAATCTTAATGTCGGACTCTATGCCAGGAACGTTGCGGTTCTGTATCTGCATCCCAGCAATGATATAAGGATTGATCCGGAGACTGGCTATGGTACCGGAACTGACGCTCTCGGTCTCGAGCAGTATCAGCTTCCTCCTGTTCGCAGTATGGGCTTCAAGGTGAGAGTGGACTTTTAATTAAATCCTAAAAAGAATTGAATATGAAAAAGATAAGACTAATAGGAGTTATCTTCATCTCTCTCCTGATACTTGGAAGCTGTACCAAGGACTGGGAAGAAATGAATATTGACCCAAACAGCCCGACTGATGTTCCGGCTGCAAATATTCTCACTTACGTTGAGAGGGCGATGACCAGTACTCTTTTTGATGTATGGTGGACAGGTAACAACACCTCTTCATACGCCAACCACATTTCCAAGATTCAGTATATTGACGAGAACAGGTATGCCGAGCGTGACGTTATTATTGCACGGTGGAATACTCTTCTTACATATGAGGTGGAACTTGACAAGATAATAGAAAAGGCACAGGCGGAAGAGAATCCTGCATTGGAGGGTGCAGCCATGGTACTCAAGGCCCAGATCTTCCACATAATGACTGACACCTGGAAAGCTGTTCCCTATACAGAAGCCGCCCAGGGTGAATCAGGTGTTCTTCAACCCAACTATGATACGCAGGAGACAGTCTATGCGGGAATCCTGGCTGACCTTAAGGCGGCCAACACCAAGCTTATGGAGGGTGGCAGCGTTGACGGTGACGTTCTCAACGGCGGTGATATAATGCTCTGGAGAAAATATGCCAACTCCCTCCGCATGAGGATTGCCATACGCATGTCAAATGTTGATCCTTCAGGTGCCAGAGCTGTGCTGACCGAGATAGTGGGGGATGACACTACTTATCCCATTCTGGAATCAAATGATGATATCATAGGTTTTGACTGGGTTGGTGTAAGCCCCTACTTCGAGCCCTGGTACGATGACAAGATTTCGCCTAGGGATGACCATGGAATGTGCAAAACCTTTATTGATGCACTTCTTGCAACAAATGACCCGAGGATCGGCGAATTTGCTCATCCGGCTGCAGATGACGGAGAATACAGAGGACTCCCTGCAGGTATCACCGAGGGTGAAGAAGGCTTTGAGCTTGGTACGATGAGCAGACTGGGCACAATGTACCGTGACATACCCAACGGCACAAACCATTACATGCGTTATGCCGAGGTGGAATTTATTAAGGCTGAAGCATATGCCCGTGCTGACCTGCTTAATAATGCAGCACTGGCTGAAGCAGCCTATGAGGCAGGTATCACAGCATCATGCGAGGAACACAATGTGGCTGCAGCTGATATTACAACATATCTGGCTGATGAAAATGTAGCCTGGGGTGGCGCCGGTTCATGGAGTTATACTAACCTGGAGAAGATAGCATACCAGAAATGGGTTTCACTCTTCAAGCAGGGACATGAGGCATGGGCTGAGACACGCAGGACTGACATACCCAGACTCTCTGCCGCTTCCGGTTCGATCTACACAGGCCATAACCGCCCGCCCTTCCGCTGGCCCTACCCGACATCAGAGTACACACTCAATGAGGCTGTGGTCAAGTCATTTGACACCTCCATTCAGGACAGGTTCTGGGGTGAAAAGATGTGGTGGGATACACGCACAGGAGTTAATTAACAGACATTAATCCGATAACGAAGAGGGAGTTCAGATAAAGAACTCCCTCTTTTTGTGAACTATTTTGACTAGATTTGTTGGTTGTTGCAATCAAATCATAAAATCAATTACATGAGAACAACATTTCTTCCGGGTCTCGTATTGGCATTTCTGTTCTTTTCTGTTTCCCTGCATGCTCAGCAGGAATGCCGGGTTCTTTTACCAGGTATTTCAGGAAGTTATACAGGAGAGTGCAAAAAAGGTCTGGCGGAAGGAGAAGGAACTGCCTCCGGCACTGATACATACACGGGAAGCTTCAGGAAAGGACTGCCCGATGGTGAAGGTACATATATATGGGCTTCGGGTGCTATATATAAAGGCCACTGGAAGGGTGGATTAAGGGATGGCCGGGGAACCTACAAACTCAGGTTTAATGACCGCGATTCTGTCCAGGAAGGCTATTGGAAGGAAGACATCTACATTGGAGCCAAACGGGTCGCCCCATATACTGTAGCATCCAGGATAGGTATAACAAGGACAAGTTTCTTTAAACAGGGTACCTCGGAAAATTTCGTCTCCTTCAAGTTTGCCAGGACTGGAAGTACTTCCTTCAATATTGACGGACTAATGCTTCAGGGCAGCTCAGGCAGTGAGAGTGTAACCACGGCATTTACCGGGTTCACAGAACCCTCCTTTCCATTTACGGGAAAGGTGCAATTCCGTGCCCCGAACCTGCTGAACACCGTAATAAACAATTATGAGCTCCGGTTCACTATCAATGAACCGGGCGGATGGATAGTGACAATCTACTACTGATCATAGTCCCTTCCCCTTTATTATAGTTCCCAGAGTATAGAAGATGATCTTCATATCCAGGAACAGTGACATGTTCTCCAGGTAAAGCAGGTCATATGAGAGCCTCTCCAGCATTGTATCCAGGTCAGATGCATATCCCAGTTTTACCTGGCCCCAGCAGGTGATACCGGGTTTAACTGCCAGTACCCTGTTGAACCAGGGTGCTCTCTCACGGATCTGTTCAATATAATGACGCCTCTCCGGCCGAGGCCCGACCAGTGACATCTCTCCGCGGAGTACGTTTATAAAGTTGGGGATCTCATCAAAACGGTGCTTTCTCATGAACCTGCCCAGGGGAGTTATTCGTGAGTCGCCCCTGACCGCCAGTCGGGGGCCATCAGATTCGGCATCTTCCTCCATTGATCTGAACTTATAGATCATGAATGGCTTCCCATGACGGCCTATGCGTTCCTGCCTGAAGATGACCGGACCTTTCCCTGACATCCGGATCATTATTGCCAGCACCGCCATCAGTGGTGACAGCAGAATGAGGGCGACGGCTGACAGGAGATAATCGAGCTGCTGTTTGAGGATACCCTGCCAGCGCGGCATCTCTCTGTAGGAGACCCTGAGCAGCGGTGTGGCATAAATCGGGCCGGCTTCCACATTACCTGAAATAAATCCACGCATGGAAGGAACAGCCTTGACCACAACATCACGGTAGCAGACCGTGTCAACTATATTTTCCACCATCCCGTACTCATCCTCTTCCATTGCCAGTATCACCTCATCAATATCATGCTCCTCTATCACTCTGACTATCTCTCCGGCTGGGCCGAGCCAGCTGACATTGCCTGCCATGGGCTCCCGCCCGTTCTCATTCACTGTCAGGTAGCCCGTGATAAGGTTTCCTGCAGGGATTTTTTCTGTTCTTATCTCATTGATGAGCCTCAATGCTTTCTGCCCGTTTCCGACGATCAGCGTCCTGAATCCCGCCTCCCTGCGGTGTATCTTTCCCGATACGATTGAGGTGATTATCAGCCTGGGTATCCAGGTAAGTGTGAATTCAAGCAGGAAGAGCACGCTCAATGATCTGTAATAGGTTGAGTAGCGGCCCACTGCATCATCAAGGATGAGAAGGAAGAAAAGCACCACCACCGCCGCGAGGGTAATTATGATCGATTTTCCGAACTCCAGCAGGCGTGAACGGCGCAGCGGGTCAGAATAAAAGCCTGCCATGGCGAAGACAAAGAGAAAGAAAAGCGGGATAAGCGCAATGCCGAGCCAGAACTTGTTGCCCAGCTCCATCCGGAAAAAATCACCGTACAATTTTGTCTCAATGAAGTATTTACGGAAGAGGTAGAAGAGACCCCAGGCAACGGATGATCCGGCGAAGTCGGCTAGAATATAGGCAAGTGCTATTCTGCGGGCAAATTTTTTCATTGCGGTACACGGGAGATATGCAAAGATATCTGTTATTTTTAGACCAAATTAATGATGTGATGATTGAAGAGTCCTTTGAGGCGAAAGGCAAACGG